>JAJRXL010000279.1 GCA_024276335.1 Bacteroidota bacterium | reverse complement strand
CGCCTGTTGAACTACTCGAAGGAAGAGAGCAACTGCCTGAGCTGCCACAACGGGAACGTCGCCTCGACCGACATTCAAACGCAGTTGAACAAGGCGTACCGGCACAACGTTTCAGGGTACACCGGGATTCACAAACCGGACGAGAATGCGCTCGTACAGACGAAACACGTGGAATGCGTGGACTGCCACAACCCCCACCAGGCGAAAAGCGGCACCGCCAATCCGCCTTCCGCGAGCAACATCCTTCTGGGTGTAAAAGGCGTGGACACGAACGGCAATGAAATCGACCCGGTCCAGAACGAATACGAAGTCTGTTACCGTTGCCATGCCGATTCCAACGACAAGCCGGGCAGTCCGACGACGCGACAGATTGCCCAGAACAACGTCCGGTTGGAATTCGATCTTAGCAATCCCTCGTACCACCCGGTTGAAGGCGCGGGAAAAAACAGCGACGTCCCGAGCCTGATCTCTCCCTGGACGACATCCAGCAAAATGTACTGTACGGATTGCCACGCAAGCAACGGCAGCGGTTCCCCGGATGGGCCGCACGGCTCCATTTACCCGCACATTCTGAAGTACCGTTACGAGACCGCGGATTACACGCAGGAATCTTACCAGAACTACGAATTATGCTACCAGTGTCACAACAGGAGCAGCATACTGGGAAATCAAAGTTTCAAGTACCACAAGAAACACATTCAGAACGAAGATACGCCCTGTAACGTTTGCCACGATCCACACGGGATCAGCAGTTCGCAGGGGAACTCGACCAACAACACGCACCTCATAAACTTCGATGTATCGGTTGTCCAACCTTCGATGATGGGAACCTTGAAATTCCAGGATGACGGTAAGTTCAAGGGAAGATGTTACCTCAGGTGTCACGGAAAACAGCATAAGCCCAAGCGCTATTGATATGGTTAAAACACGGAGAAAACTCATGTATCGCTCATGTACCAACCCTTCACATAGATTCAGTTCAAACTCATTTCATGATCCTATTTTTTCGAGGATCAATTCACCAAAAACAAACAGGAGGAGTCTCATGAGGACCTCACTCGTTTTCACACTTATCGTTGCCCTGATGCTGGTCTTTGCCGGTGTCGGTTATGCGCAAAGTATTTCAGGTTCCGACCACGATTTTTCCAGTGAAAGCTGGAACTCTGGTGGAGAAATTTGCGAACCCTGTCATACGCCGCATAACGCGAAGACAGCCGCCACGGATGCGCCTCTGTGGAATCACCAGATTACCACGGCCACCTTTACACTTTATAGTGGCTACGACCTGGATGCGACCATGGGGCAGCCGGATGGAAGTTCAAAACTTTGCCTGAGCTGCCATGACGGTACGGTGGCTTTAGAGAACTTTGGTAGCACAACAACTGGTACCAACTATATCACCGGTGACGCGAAATTGGGAACAGATTTATCCGACGATCACCCGGTTTCGTTTGTTTATAACGCATCGTTGGCTACCAGCGACGGTGAATTGAACGATCCCACGACCACGAACTCCGGTCTTGGGAGCACAATTGACGCGGATATGCTCGATACAAACAGCAAATTGCAGTGCGCGAGCTGCCATGATCCGCACGATAACACGAATTCGCCGTTCCTGGTGAAGTCCAATTCCGGAAGTGCCCTGTGTCTCACCTGCCACGACAAGTAAGTCATACGGTGCGTTAATTCGATGTGGACAGGTGCGGCTTCGGCCGCACCTGTCCGGTGTTATTATGAAATGGAGAAGAAAGTTATGAATGTCAAGAATCTTGTACTGTTGTTCATTATTGCGGTTTTGTTGGGAGCATGTTCGTCCACAAGGAGGCTGTCGGGGCCGGATAACCTTGTAATATATCCTCCGCCCCCGGATACGGCCCGCATTCAATTTCTTACTTCCTTCAGTAATTCCGTGGATATAACCGGCCAACGGACCGGTCTCATGAAAATCCTGGTCGGGCCGAAAGAGCCGGTTCCCATTTTCAAACCCTATGGAATCGCCATTTACGGAGGCAGGATTTTTATTTGCGACACGCGCGTAAAGGGATTGGATGTCGTTGATCTCAATAATTACACTTACGAGCTCTTTACGCCCGGCGGAAGGGGAGCCCTTAAAAAGCCCATCAACTGTTTCATCGATACGAGCGGCACGCTCTACGTCGCCGATGTCGAGAGAAAGCAAATCGTCATTTTCGATAAGAACCTAAGATATGTCGCCAGTTTTGGGGATGCCTCGGTAATAAAACCTACCGATGTTTTTCCTCACAAGGATAAAATTTTCGTGGCGGATATCAAGAATCACGAGGTCAAAGTCTATTCCAAGACCGATTATTCGTTGCTGTACGCCGTGCCCAACGACCGAACCGACCCGGAGGGAGCGCTGTTTTCTCCCTCGAATATTTACGTGAGAAACGGCCGGCTCTACGTGAGCGACATGGGCTCCGCGAACGTGAAGGAATTTACGGTAAAGGGGAAATATATCCGGACGTACGGGAGCCTCGGCGCCATGCTGGGCCAGCAGGTGCGCCCCAAGGGCATCGCGGTGGACCGCGATGGGATTCTTTACGTGGTGGACGCCGCTTTCGAAAACGTCCAGATGTTCAATGCGGAAGGGAAACTGCTCATGTTTTTCGGCGGTCCGTACAAGGGACCTGGGGACATGTGGCTCCCGGCAAAAGTTATGATCGATTACGACAACCTGGAGTACTTTCAGCACCTTGTCGATCCGAGCTTCAGCCTCAAGTACCTCATTTTTGTCACGAACCAGTTCGGACCCGACAAGATCAACGTGTATGGTTTCGTGGAAGAGAAGTAAACCTGTCGAGCGCCGGAATGTCGCCCCGGTTTCCATATCGCCCGTTCGTTCTTGCCGGTATCGCGATCCTGGCATTGCTGGTTGGATGCTCGCCCGCCGAGCGTTACCGTGTGCTGTCTCTTTTCTTCGACGGCGTCCCCAACCCGAACAAAAAGGAAGTTCGACCGGAAATCCCTGCCGGCTTCGATACGACGCGCCGGGCCGATTCCGCCCGCGCAATGAGAAAGCAGGAACCCAAGTTTGTATTTCACGAGCCGTACCGCGCGCGCGAGTGCGGCGACTGTCACAGTACGAAGGGAGGGAACCGGTTGGTCATGGAGCAGCCGGACCTCTGCTATCAGTGCCACGACGATTTTTCTGAGACCTATTCCCACCTGCACGGCCCGGTCGCCGGAGGATATTGCACGGGGTGCCATCATCCCCACATGGCGGAATACCCGAAGATGCTGAAACGCAAGGGCCAGGACCTGTGTCTCTACTGCCACGAGAGATCCGACGTGTTCGCTAACGAGGTACACGACGGCATAGACGACTCAGATTGTACCGACTGTCACGACCCCCACGGGGGAGAGGACAGGTTCATGATAAACTGATAAACGATTCATACAGGTCGCGCCTGTGCGATTAAGACGAAAAGAAATATGACGGAAGAGCGGGATGAACGTATTGCGATACCGAGACCGGTTGTATTTCTCCTGATTTTGATGATGGGATTACCAGCAATTCTATATAGCCAATCCGAGAACGAATTCGCCGTCTGGCGCCTTCGGTCGCTTAAGGGCAAGCTCTCGTTGGGAGGCGAATACCGCACGCTTCAGACAACATTGAGATCGGGGTTCTTCGAGGACCAGGAAGCAGCCATCTGGACGGGAGATATCAACCTGCGCACTGAGAGCTACTTTGTACATCCCAAGTTTTTATTAGTGAACGCGTACGGTGAATACAATCCTGCGACCCGCCGCGATTTGTACCTGGTTTCGCCCGACTGGACAGAGGTCTCGACGGCGGAGAAAGCTGGAATCAAGGGTGTTATGTTCAAAGGGCTTCCAATATCGTTATCCGGTTTCGGTGAATACACGCACATGTATTTGAACCGGGATATATTCACCGACGTTGAGACTTTCGTGAAAGTATATGGCGGAGGAATCAATTTACGGAGCCGTACCTTTCCTCTCTCTCTTTCATATCAAAAGGATGACAACCTTCAGAATGAGTTGCAGACGGGACGCCGTTTATGGACGATACGCGACAATTATTCTCT
>JAJRXL010000278.1 GCA_024276335.1 Bacteroidota bacterium | reverse complement strand
CATTCGTCTCCGATGAAGGCCGCGACAATGTCGGCGCCGTCGCTGGAATACGTGCTGTCGATCACGAATTGCGTGGTGAAATTCATCGTGTAGCGGTACTTGGAGTTATCCACCGTCCAATCCGGAGGCGAATGGAGAACGCGCACGGTCACGTAGAACGGTTCGTCGCCGTCGGCGGTCCGGGCAATGACCGTATCCGTGTACTCGCCGGGATTGAGCTTGTCGCTGACCAGGAATGTTATCGTCTGTTCACCCGCCGGAGGTATCGTCCCGGATGTTGTCAGGGGCGTCAACCAGCTCCGCGTCGGGCCGAGCGTGAACGATTCCATGCTCCCGCCCACGTTTGTCAGTTTCCCCGTGACGTTGATCTGCGATCCTTCGTACGCGGTGGTGATGGTATTGGAAGTCTCCCACACCAGCCGGTTCTGGTTGACCTTGAACATCCACTCCACGGGAGCGAGGAGCGGGTTTCCGTTCGTGTTGTAGAGCCGGTCAATCCTCGCCACCAGGTACTTTCCTTGCATCCGCGACAAGGGAACCTGTGGCTTGAGGATGATCTTGTTCCCCATGCAATCCACCAGGATACTGTACCTCGGAATGTAGGTGCTGTCCGCGGCGAACATCAGCGAGATGTCCGCTGTGCCGACCTGGCCGCAATCCACGTCGCCGGTAAATGTGACGGAGATTTCGTCGCCGAAGTTCAAGATACCGTCCTGCGGTTCCGGCACGCCGAACACCTGGAGCGCGGTCCTGTTGATGATACCCGTGGCGATGTTGGAATACGTGATGCCGCCTCCCAGTACGGAGGTACACCGTATCTTCACACGGAGTTCGTAGGCTCCGTCTGTGATATTGGACTGGATCGGCCAATCCGTCTCGAAGAACTTGAACTTTTGATCGGCGATATCATTTTTCGGGATGAGCATCCCCAGCTTCCATTTCTGCGTGCCGATTTTCCTGTATTGCAGCTCGAGGTCCTCGCCGATCTTGTCTTTCTCCAGGTCGGTCAGGACGATATGCAGTGTATTGTTATTCGTCTGGTTAACCAGCCAGTTGTTTCCCGGCTCCACGAGCGTAACACCGCTGCAGGGGCTGAGGAAATGGACGTCAAAATGCACGATGTCCGAGACAACCGTATCGCACTCGGAACGCATGATGACCTGGAGATTTTCGTAATCGTAGGCAATGGGTCCGCGCTCGACCGTCAATGTGGCCTTGTAGCCCACTCCCGGCGGAAGCATGTACCGCAACCGTTGCTCGATAACGACTCCGCCGACCCGTATGATCGCCCCGTCGGGGTTACTGAGCTGGCTGACGAAGAGATCGTAGTATCGGACTTCATCACTTTCACTCGTGTTCGTCATCGTCAGGATGAACGACGCTTTCTCGTCGGGCAGGATTTCAGTGGCAATGTATTTATCCAGCGCCAGTTTCGGCTGGGGATGCGGTACGCCGGGAAAGAACGCCCCATCGCGGGATTGCGAACCCGGTTCCCACGGGCAACTGCTCGTTCCGGCCACGAGATCGAAGACAGGCGTTTGATATGCCGGGTCCTCCTTGATATCCACGCTGAAAAAATCCCCGGGATCGTCATCGTTTAACGTGAAACCAATCGTCCTGGACGTTGTAAATGTGGAGTCCCAAAAATCCGTCGATTGCCATTTGAAATGGACTGCTACGCCGACCTCGACCATGTTGAAATCACCAGCATGGGCGCCGATAGCAGCAGCCACATTTGCGTCTATGTATGCAGTGTAATCATAACTGATGCTCGTATCCTTTGTAGAAGTCTCGGTCGATGTGTACTGTGCGCCAGCGCTGAACGAGATATTGCGAACATATTCTGCTTTTTCCTTGAGAGAGTCGTTCTTAGCAACCACCTGTTCCCAGACATCGATGTAATTTTGAAAGATCGCCGCGGAGTCTTTCGCCGATTGCGCATTATTATTGCTCAGGATGATCCGCTTGAGGGTTTTTAGCTGGGGTATCAGGGTTCGTTCGATGTGTTCAATGGTATAGATGTACGTCGTGTTGAAATCCTGCGCCCCCCAGGCCAAAGCGGTATCGCGAACAATCTGGCAGTTCTTATCCACGTCAACCACATCCGTGAGGGCGTACGTCAGGTTCAACGACGCCCCGACCACCACGTCGCCGCCGCCCATGAGAGGGTCTTGCAGGTGAGGGATCTCTCCCTCGGTAGAGAACCGCTCCGTTGTTGTGAAAGCAACTGTCGAAGCATTCCGATGATGAGATATCGCTCCCACATCAATGGAGGCTTTCAAATGAAGATCAACACCTGTTTTGCCTACGAACGGCAGGGTTGTCCCAGCGCCAATTTTCGCTTCCGTGAATATCCCGTATCCACCGCCAAGCTCATACTGATTCCCATAGGTATAGACCAAGGAGTTCCCTTTCTCCAAGAAGCTGAAACTCTGGTCGCCGGGGGGATCGCGCAGGATGAAGAACGGCAATTCCGGTGTCTTCGTAACAAATGTCTGCGTTCTCGATTTATGGCCTTTGACGACAATCCAGATGGGAGCGGAAAATACCAGGTCTTGAAAATGCGACTTTGCGGCAACCTGGAATTTCTTTTTGTACGAGTGATTAGAATTTACGTTATCCTCGTAAATATTCGGCTCTCCCGCAAGGAGCAGATAAAAATCGAGGTAATTATTAAAATCCAAGAACACTTTGCCCTTTGAGACGACAAGCGTATCCGGTCCCGTGAATCCGTCTTTTATCTCATCGTAAATGAGCACGTAGCCTGTATCGAGATCACAGGTAACATCATATAGTTGTCCATCACGGTGAGGAATGATTTCCTGCACGTCGATTTTTACGCGGTAGCCAACTCCCTGCTCGAGAACCTTGAGGGTGCTGCATGAATCCCAGAACGGCTGGATCGTTACCACGGGTTTCGGATGGTAGTTGAAATACAACGTATCCTCCACGCTTGTTCGCGTCGTGTCAAACTCTGTTTTCCTCCGCACGATATCCACGACCAGGCTGTCCTCCGTCATGTCCCATGTGCGCGTTTCCTCTTTCCCCGGACCAAGGGGAATGCGTGTAGAGAGGAATTTCACGTTAAATCGATAGCGCTGCGCCGGCAAGTCCAGGTAGAGGTTCCCGTCTATAGTTGTCGTATCGACAAACTGATAGCACGGTGTTGTACTCGTGGTATCCGTGCCCATGGCGTTAATCGTGACCTGGGCTCGCCCGACGGGCACGTCGCAGGCCCGGGAGCCTCCCCGTGCTCGAAGAGAGAGCTTGTGCGTCGTGGTGTCGGTAAATTGCAGTGCATTCGGTGCCACAACGTGGTCCGTGATTTCCAGCGTGATGGAGGACGGATCGAAAGCGTGGTTAAACAACCTTGGAGTGAACGTGTACACGCCTGCTTCGGGTACTGAAAGGAGAAACCGCCCGCTTTTGTCCGTCTTGACTCCGCTGATCTTCCCGTTTATGATCATTTTCACACCGGAAACACCGCAGCTGTCAAACTGGCCGGGGAGGGAGGGGAATTTTACGTACCCTTCGACAGAGAACGCGGTCGTATCGAGAAAGTTGACATTGAGGGCTGTAGGATTCGGTATGTCCAGTGTTCTCTTCAACGTATCCGGTTTGAAGCCATGCTTTTCCTTGAACGGCACGACGGCAAACCGCTCGGCTTCGCCGTAGTATATGCCCCGAATCGCGTAATACCCCGACGGATCGGTAAAGGCCCTGGGCTTGACGTCCGGTATATCATCCGTGAAAACGGGACCATGGATGTAACCGTGATCACCCTTTCCTTTTGCGTAATCCCCGGTGACGCCAGGCGTGGAGGATGTTTTGTCAAAGGGCCAGTACCCCAGGAGACCGGTTTCATTCCCGCTGAGACGGCGATACATGTCCCGGCGGATTTCCTCCCCGGACCGGACATAATCCCATATACGGAAATCGTCCAGCTTGCCGTCCAAGCCCCATATGCTGTTCTTCCTGATATTACCGATCAAAAGCGGTTCGTTGCTGGGATTCAATATCCAATTGTACGGATCCGTATATTTCAAAACGCCGTTGATATAGTATTTTATTGCGCTGCCATCAACTGTAATCGCTATATGCTGCCATTGACCTGTAATACATTTAAATTCAGAGTACACGTTCGCGATCTTTACGATAAGTGTAGTGTCTCGTATCCATACCCTGTAACCATTAACGGCCCATTTATCACATATCCACCCTTCGTTGCCTATATTTTTCTTAACCCAGAACTCTAACGTCATCTTCCCCACCGGCGCAAGTGATTTTACCCCACCGGCGTCCACATAATCATCGTCGCCGTCAAATGACAGGGCGCTCCTCGTCGTATCCGCGGTTGGAACGATGCTGACGTCAACGTCCTTGATTCCCGCCTGTGTCGGGGTGGTCACCTTGCCCTCGATACGGCCGTCCGGGGCGATGTACCCGTACACTTCCACCGGAGTAAATTCCACCCCGCTGGAATTGATCGCCGCGATACCGTACCTGTGGATTTTCCCCGGTATGGCGTCGTAATCGTAGAACGAGCGGGCGTTGGCGCTCACGGTGCCCAGCTCGTCGTCGTCGCGGTAGAGCTTGATCTCGCTGGCGACGGTATTCAGGTTGTCCCAGGAAATCTTTACGCGGTTGGAGTAGATTCCGTCGGAAGCTTTCGGATGGATGGGAAACCCCCGTCCGTTGTCGCAGGAATAGGGGTTTCCGGAAGTAGGAACGGATTCCATGTTGTACGTGCTGTTGTAAGACCTGACGCAGTAATTATGCGTGACGCCGTCCTTGATGGTTTTGTCGTCAAAGGTTGTCTTACTGACCGGAACCGTGGCAATAAGCAATCCATCCCGGTAAATCCGGAAATGCGTGGCGAACTCCGACGTCTTGGTCCAGGTCACCCGCACAAAACCGACGTAGGTGTCATCGGACGCGTTAACGTTTGTTGGGTTTTGGAAGGGTTTCGTAGAGCCTGAAGTGACTTTTTCTACAGAAGTTTTCCCGTTGTATTTCGAAACGGACTTTACACTGTACTCTGCGGTTTCTCCAGGAATCGTATTGTGTGTGAATGAATACGTTGCATCGCCTTCCACTACACCTATATAATAACTTTCTTTATATATATAATATTTATGCTTGTCATCCGCATGGTCCGTTCCTTTGGTCCATGTGATTTTAACCTGCTTATCATTCAATGTTGTCACCGTTATTGTAGCAGGTGGTTTCATTGCAGCGGTATAGCCGGTGATATCCGGCAAACCGTCAGTATAATCACATAATGAACTTTTTCTTATGTGAAGAGAACCGGTAAATGTGACTGTTTCTCCTGGACCGACATACCAATTAGTATAAGGATTTGCGTGCTCATGCCAGCCGGCATTATACCAAATCGAATTTTCAAAACAGGACGATGTATTTTTTATGCAACTTTTCAACTTGGCCCCACCACCACCTATACATGTAATCCATGCATATCCCTTCAGATGTATATGATCGTCATATGTCTTGTTGCTAGCTGTCCAGTAACTTTTACTCATGATATGATCGCCATCACCTCCGGTTCTTACGCTATTATTGTGCTTCTGAGAATCTTCATTCTGCTCTTCCTCTTTTCCCTGCCACATGGGAGAGCTCGCTAATGAGTCTTTGTTAACCATTGTGTTATGAGAACCACGCGTACGCTCGGAATTTACATTCTCCTGTGCGAAACAGGAAAAAACGTACGTGGTAAACAAAAACACTACTGTAGCACAAACGATGAGCAGGTTTATAGCTGGCAAATTCTGGCGAGTTTGTGACAATTTCCGCATGATCTTTCCCGATAGTTTTTTAACAACAATAGACGACTGAATTCTATGTACATCATGTCAAGACGTGCAGGAAAAACACTTCTTAACGCTGTTATCTTACAACCACCATCTTGCGCGTGATGAGGCCACTTCCCGCGTGCAGGCGGTAGAAATAGACACCGAAGGAAAGTCCTGCCGCGTCAAACATCGCCTGGTACCGGCCGGGATCCAGCTCCTG
>JAJRXL010000277.1 GCA_024276335.1 Bacteroidota bacterium | reverse complement strand
GCAAAGGAGCATAAAGTGAAAATCGACAACTTCGGGACCTTTTTCCTGGACCGAAGAAAGAAGGGAAAGAACGGCGGTGAAATCAGGTTTGTCCCGGCACGGGGTTTACTCCAACGCCTGGAAGAGAAACAGCGGTGCAACGAAGTGGAACCCCCCAAAAATGCCGGCGATGAACTCGAATCCCCACCCAAATGGATGAGCCCGCGCACATGAGCGAAACCGGTCCATCGCCAAAGCATACGCCGGAATCGCGGCCCCAGGACTTCATGGAGCAGTTGCTGGGCATTATTCCCGAACTTCTCGAAAACACCGGAAGCGTGCTCATCCCCGGGATCGGCTCCTGGAAAGTGCGAAAGAAGGATAACAGGGTAATCGTGGGGTTCAAACCTCACGCGAAACTGAAAAACAACCTCATGAACCGGATGAAAAAGTCCGCGGCGAAGATGCCGGAACAAGGCGCAGGAGGTTTCATCCCCTCCGAGGCGCTGGCCATGCGTCGCAGGCGCCCCCGTCCCGATATCGACCTTTACTCCGTATTCGAAGAAGTCGTCACGGAATTGGGGATGGAGACCGCCAGCGATGGACGCCTGAAAGTGACCTGGCAGGGCAGCAGGGCGGCAGAGCTGAAAAAACCGGTGATCGAACAGGCGCCCGACAACGAACCAGTTCATGAAGAACCGGAAGGACCTATCGCGGACATCGCCGAAGATAGGTCGAAAACTGACGCTGTGAATGAAGTCAAGCCTCTTCCTTACGAGCCAGAGGTCTTCGAACCGGAGGAAGATTTGGAAGCAGCATCCAAACAGGTTCTCGCAAAGCATGATGGACATGACGAACACGATGACGCCGCTCTTGAAATCCGGGAACCGGGCATCGAAGACGATAAAGGTCCTGTGAATGCGGATGCCGTGGCGGAAGATCCCGGAACTGTGGACACTGGCGGCGGCATTGTTTCGGTATTCAATCCCGACTCGTTGCTCCGGGATCGTGAGTTATGGAAAGTTCCCCCTGCAACCACTCCGCTGGTTCCGGATTTCAGCCTTGAAAAGAATACAAGTGAAACGGATATTTCGCCGACCATTGCATCCAAACCCGGGACGACGGCGCATGCTCATGACGACGATACGAACGAATACCGAGAGAAGCGGGAGCAATTCTACTCCCCGCCCCGTGAACGGAGTCTCGGCTTGATCATCCTGGTCATCCTGGTCACGCTCGGTCTGATCGCAACGGTGGTGTACTCGCTGTACATCCACGGCGACCTGAACGCCTGGCTGCCGCCGGAATGGCAATACGCACCGCGGCTGCCTTCGTATCTCCAGCGCGTCACGGAAATGCTGGTCTTCCCGCTCTGTTTTCGAATCACGAAGTCAAGCACAACCATTTTCCCCCGGAGTAACACATGACCTTCTTCGATCTCTTCATGAAAGGCGGCGTCATCATGTGGTTCATCCTCGCATGTTCGCTCATCGCTGTTGCCATCATCGTGGAAAAGTTCTGGACGCTGGCCAAGATCAAGGTGGACGGCAGCAAGTTCATTCTCCAGATCCGGAGCGTATTGAACAAGGGCGACGTCGGCGCGGCGCTGACCATGTGCAGCGAACTGAATGTCCCCCTGTCCAACATCCTGCGTAGTGGCTTGCTGAAGCTGGGGCACGGCCACCAGGTGATCAAGGATTCGGTGGAAGCGCAGGCCCGCATGGAGGTGTACAACCTCGAACGAAGGCTGGACATCCTGGCTACCATCGCCGGTGTGGCGCCGTTGCTGGGTTTCCTTGGGACCGTAACGGGCATGATCGCTTCATTCCGCGCCATCGAGGCACACGAAGGGCTGGTCAACCCGACCCTGCTGGCGGGCGGCATCTGGGAGGCGCTGCTGACCACCGCCTTCGGCCTCATCGTGGGCATCCCTGCCTATTTCATGTATAACTACCTCGTGACACGGGTAACCCGCTTCGTCCAGGAAACGGAAGCCAACTGCAACGATTTCCTCGATATCGTTTTGACCGAGAAACAAGAAGAAGCCTGGAGCGCGCGGCAATGAGAATCCAGTTGCGGCAAACCAACGAGGTCCTGAAGTTGTTCAGCTATTCTTCGCTGACCGATATCGTCCTGTTGCTGCTCATTTTCTTCCTGCTCACCTCCTCCTTCATCGTCTCTTCCGGCATCAAAGTGCGCCTTCCCGACGCCAAGTACAGTACCGCCGCCGAGCAGAAACAGGTGTACGTCACGCTGGTGTCCTCGGGAGAAATCTACGTAAACGCAAAGCTGGTGGAAGCGGACAGCCTGGCCGCCGTGCTGGGGCGCGCCGTCGTCAATCCGAAGGAGCAGGTGGTAGTGCTGTCCAGCGACAAGGACGTGCCCCTCGAACGCGCCGTGTTCGTACTCGACGCCGCCAAGAGCATTGGCGCGGAGCGTTTCTTCATCGCAACCACGCAACCGAAATTGACAGAACCGGAGAACGGAGATGATCGATCTGCAAAGTGACACAGCCCGGGGATGGGGCGTCTCCATTGTTTTCCATGCCCTGCTCCTCCTCATCCTATTGACGGCAGGCATCAGTACGCCCGTGTTGCAGGTGCCCGAGGAAATCGAAATCGAATTTTACCAACCCAAAACGCCGGTGTACCGCCCCGTAGCCGTTTCGACCCGTCCCGACGCCGTGACCAGTAACCGGCAGCGAGCGGCGGTTGCACCGGCTCCGGTTCTCAGGAACCGCTCGGCAACCCGATCCATGCCGAACACGTCTTCGGCCCCCCGCGCGGTTGCACCGGCCACGCGTCCCTCCGTCACACCGCCCCCCGTCCCGCGGACGGCCACGACGTTCGAGGTCGATCCGACCGCCGCTTCCAAGCGTGAGCTCGATCCCGACCGGGTCGTGTTGCCCGGCCGCGCCAAGGAGGATCGTAACGTTTCGTTCGACGCGGCAGCGAACGCGGCGGACAACGCGTCAACCGCCGCCAAGGCATCTCCGTCTCTCCAGGGCAGCCAGGATTCGCCCGTGTCGCTCCCAGCTTCCGCTTCGCGAATTACCTGGAAATCCGGAACTCCCCGTACACGCACGTCGGGACGCATGCCCATATTTCCCGCCGGTTCACGAAGGGAAGCGCACGTGACCGTGCAGTTCACCGTCACGCCTTCCGGCCGTGTACGGGATATCATCATCGTCGAAAAGGGCGATCCGCGTTACGAACAAGCGGCCGTCGAGGCGGTGCGGACATGGCGCTTCAATCCTCTTGCGAAATCCATGCAGCAGGTCAACCAACTCGGCGAAGCGAGTTTCTTCTTCAGGCTCCGGTAGGCTGACCGGTCGTTCGTTTCTTATCCCGGAAATACACCGCGTACAATATCGCTTCCAGGCAGGTTGTAATCAGGAGGGAAAGCGAATCGTTGTCGAGCCAGGATGCGAGTCCCCGGTCGGGAGCGAAAAAATGCACGAGGAAACCCGCAATGGTCCACGCCACGGTGAAAATAACGGCAAGGAACACCAGGGTCATAAAGGCCTCCTTGATATTTTCCTGCTGGTATTGGTAACTTAAAACAAGAACACCGCCCAGGATGTGCAGGTAGAAGATGAGCACGGGAATCATATCAGTACGCGTCCTTCCCCGTGAGCACCGCACGGATGGTTTTGAAGATAATGCGGATATCAAACATGAATGACCAGTTTTCAATGTAATACAAATCGTATTTCGTTCGCTCGGTGATGGGAACTTCCTGCCGCAGGCCGTTTACCTGGGCCCATCCGGTAATACCCGTTTTCAACAGATGACGTTCGAGGTATTTCGGCACGTAACTGCGAAACTGATCCACGAACTCCGGACGTTCCGGCCGCGGCCCGACCACGCTCATGTCGCCGCGAAGCACGTTGAAAAATTGCGGTATCTCGTCCAGACTGTACCGCCGTAAAATGCGCCCGATAGGCGTGATGCGAGGATCGTTTTTCTTCGTCCAGGTGGGACCGGAACCGGCTTCCGCGTCAACTTTCATCGTTCGGAATTTGTACAAATCGAAGTGTTCTCCTTGGAGGCCGACACGTGTTTGCCGGTAAAAGACCGGGCTTCCACTTGTGAGGCGAATGAGAAGAGCAATGAGCAATCCCAGTGGCAGAAAGAAGACGAGAACGGCCAGGCTGAACACGACGTCGAACAATCGCTTGCCGATGCGCCCCCACGTTGTTATCACCGTTTCCTTGATCGAGATGAACGGGATACCGGTAATTTCGTTGACGCGGATCCTCGACGAGATAATACCCGAGAAATCCGGCTGCACGAGAACGCTCACGTTGTGTCCTACGGTAGCATTCAGAATCGATGTGTATTGTTCGTAATCGGACAGGGGCAAGCATACAAGGATAATTTCGATGCGGTGTTCCGGGATGAGCATCGAGAGGTCTTCCAGGGAGCCCAGCTTGCTTACAGCTAACCGTTCCGGAAGGAGTTCGGGGTCCCGCGCCACGTACCCAACGAGATGATAACCCAGAGAGGGGTCGTGCATACATCGCGCTGCTATCGTGCGAGCAATGGCTGTCGTCCCCACCAGCAGGACGTTCATCCGTTCCCTTCCGCGCCGGTACAGGAACTTTTCGTATTCTAGAACCAGGGCGCGCCCCAGGAACAGGAACACAGCGCTGAAACCCCAGATGAGCACAAACACGACACGGGAATATGAAAACCCGCGGTAAAAGAACGCCGCCCCCATGAGGATCAGCATGCTCAGGGAATTTGCCTTAAGCACCTGGATGAATTCCGAACTAAGTTCCACCGGGCGTCGCGCGCCGTACATACCGTACCTGCGCATCACCAGCAGCCAGACCGGCGACAGCATGAGCGCACTCCATAGATAAACGGACAACGGCGGAATGCCTTTGGTGACAGGGATGAGCTCCGCCAGGGGCGAGAAGAATCGAAGCCAGTAACTGACGGCAAACCCGCCGGTAATTGCCAGGATATCCGAGACAACGGTGAGGAGTGGAATCAGGAAATCATTCCGTCGCGGACGCATGCAATCAGGTTATAAGCCTATGAATAAACATTCAATATTTTTCATCTTTCCGCCGCCTCGCTGTCATTTGATATTTTCCCAGAACGCTCGCGGCACACGGACTTTCATCGAGTCAATCGCCAGAGCTCCGAACAACCCGAGACCGTTCGTGATGTTCGTGAAATTCGGTTTGTCCATTCGAATACTCAGGGGATCCGCGAAACCCCGCACGATATTGAAATAATTGTAGAAGTTTTTCTCCAAGGCGTAACACGTCGCGACCATGCGCAGGATCGTCGTATCGCCCCGGGCCCGAATACTGCGGATGGTTTCGATGAAGTTATCCAACTGGTACCCCTGGTATTCCTTTACACCGGGACTTGAATAGAAGTAATGCGTGTTTCCAAATTCATCAAGCTTCCTCTCCAGGGGAACTTCTT
>JAJRXL010000276.1 GCA_024276335.1 Bacteroidota bacterium | reverse complement strand
GGATTCAGCGAGGAAGAGATCGATCAAATGCTCGTCAACTGGCTCCAGCGTTAACCGGAACAGTCCGCTGCCGGTCTCAACTTCTATTTTACAAGGACAATCTTTTTCACGTCGACGCCTGCGGACGTTTCCAACACCAGGTAAAACACGCCCGAGGAAACGCCGTCGAGCGAAACAGGCAGCGCGTATTCTCCCGCTCTCATCCACCCCTCCCGCAACGTTGCAATGCGTTCGGCGGATAACGTCACACTGCGCAACCGCACCATGCCGTCCGTCGGCACCCGGAAACGCACGAGGGTTTGTCCGTTGAAAGGATTCGGATGCACGGACAGGAACGTCGATCTCCGGCGGGAGGCGATTTTGTGGCATCGACCGTCGATGAAAATGGCCAGGGGATAATCCTGCACCGAGGTAATGCATCGCGTGTTTATCGAGGCATGTTCCACCGTGATAATCGCCACCATGCTTTCAAGAATATCGACCACAGAAAACAACAACGTTCCCAGTAGTTTCCGGTCGCCGCGCAGGAAACCTTTCATTTGAATCGTCACCATGCCGTCGCCGGAAGGAAAAACGTTGGCCGGGATTTGCGCAGCAATACTTTCGGACTCGTCGAAGCCCGTAAACTTGATGAGCGAGGAATTGTAAGAAACCGTGACGGCAATTTCCACCGGGTCGCCGTCGCCGGGTGGCGGCTCGATATACAACGGCAACCCGAAATCGCTCCCTGCTTTCTTGATGCTGAGCGAATCCGTGAACAAAACGTAGTTCGTAACGCACGGTTCAAGGTGTATGAGCCCATCCTCCGTAACGACATTCGCTGGACATTCCTCGGAGTAATCCGCGGAGATGAATTCCAGGGCCGTGCTGCCCGTATCCTTCACGAACAGGGCGTCGAACACAAGATTGAGCAAAACCGGCGTTTGAACGGCGGAAGCCCGGGCGGGCGCATGCACGCGCACGTACCCGGGTTGGGAAGCGTCCCACTGCACCTGGTGGCTTTCCGTGCGGGTATTCGAGGTCCGGACTTCCTGGAAATGTAACAGCCGCCAGTTATATGCGAGTGTTACATCGAATGAAAACGCCCCGTTGTTGAAAGCGGGATCGCATAACACCGGCACTACGATGGTATCACCCGCCTCCACCGTAATATCATCAGCCAGGGAGAGCCGGATCTGCTTCAAACGATTTTCGGGATGATAAGCCGTGTCCGTCTCGATAACCTGCTGGCGTGTAAAAACTTCCAACGTGACCTTGCGCATTATTCCGTCCCAGCACGGTTCGTCCGTTACGTAGGTAATCCGGCACCCATCCACAAGGACTTCATCTGCAATGTCGTCGTATATCATGGATAGAGAATCGACGCTGCTGGCATGGTAGTATTTGCCACCCGTCGCGGTCGCCACGGCTTTCAGGTTGGTTTCCGATACGTATTCGCCCAACCCGACAGCATAAACCGGTATTTTTCGCTGCAAGGCTTCGTTGATTGCATCGGCCACGTTCCACGTTTCTTTTTCGCTCTTCCCGTCAGTAAGCACGATCAAAACCTTTTTCCCCCGCCTGGCATCGAGACGTTTTAACGTCTCGATCACGGCTTGCCACAACCACGTCCCGCCGCCGGCGGCAATGGGCACGAGCGAATTCTTCAGCGCCTGTTTATCCTTGGAGAAATCCTGGTTCGTGCTGAAGCCCCGGACACGTCCCGACTCCCAGGCAAAACTGAATATTCCCGCCTCGTCCTTCG
>JAJRXL010000275.1 GCA_024276335.1 Bacteroidota bacterium | reverse complement strand
TTCCACCCCGATGGCTCCGGCGCCGATGATGAGCATGCTTTCCGGCACTTTATCCAGCACCATGGCCTCGGCGCTGGTAATAACCCTCTTCCGGTCGATGGTAACCCCGGGAATCGAGCGTGGATGCACGCCCGTGGCGATGATGATATGTTTTCCCGTGATGGAACCGGTTTTCTTGCCTTCGGCGTCGAACAGGTCCAGGGTATGTACCGACGAAAACGACCCGTAGGCTTCCACGTGATCCACCTTGTTTTTCTTGAAAAGATAGGCCACGCCCTTCGAGAGGCGGTTGGCGACTTCACGGCTGCGCTGTATGATCTTTCCGAAATCGAATTCCAGGTTTTCGAAGGAGATGCCGAACTCCCCTGCATGCTGGAGGGTCTGCCACAGCTCGGCGTTTCTAAGCAGCGCCTTGGTGGGGATACAACCCCAGTTCAGGCACACGCCGCCGAGGCGTTTCGCCTCCACGCAGGCGGTCTTCATACCCAGCTGCGCGGCCCGTATGGCCGCCGTGTACCCGCCGGGTCCACCGCCGAGAACAATGACGTCGTAATCTTTTTGCATGGTTTCTTGTCCGATTTTTATGATATGTTCACTGTACGTACTTTTTAAAACATGGATAATCGAATAAAAGTAGGGAAGAGCCGGGATAATGCAAAGTTGTCGTGGTCAGGGAAGCGACGCGGGAGAAGTCTTTTGGGGTTGAACACGTGGTCAGAAAGAATATTCCTCCGGGTACGACCGTTCGTTTTTGTCCTGTTGGCAGGCGCCACGGGGGGAACGATCCTCCATGCACAGGATTACGATTCCGTGCGGGTGTACGAGATGGGAGAGGTCGTTGTCACCGGATCGCGGGTGTACGCGGCGCCGGGAACCATTCACCGCATACCGGCGCGGGAACTCGAATCGATCGACGCAAGGGACTTGGGTTCTCTGACCACGTACATTCCGTCGTCGCGCCTGGAAGTCAATTCCCGCGGCGAGACCCAGGTCTTCCTTCGCGGCGCAAGTGAGCGTCAACTCCTGGTGTTCCTGGACGGCACGCTGTTGAACATTCCCTGGGACAACCGCGCGGACCTTTCCCTCGTACCGGCGGAAGCGGTGGCGCACATAACCACAAGCGCCGGCCTAGCTTCCGTGCTGTACGGTCCTAACTCCCTCGGCGGCGTGGTCAATATCGTGACGCGCGAGTACGTTCACGAGCCGGGTTCGTTCTCCACCCGCCTCCTCGCGGGCAACAACGGTACGTTCGAAGTCACGGGCTACGGCGGCGCCCCGGTGGGCAACTGGCACTTCATGGTCGGGGGAGGTTACCGTCGTACCGATGGCCTGAGCCTCCCCTCTTCTTTCGACCTTCGCTTGAATGGCGGCAGCCTCCTGCGGCGCGGGACGCAACGGGAAATGGCCGACGCGCTCATGCGCGCCGGGTACCTGTTCCCATCCGGAGATGAAGTTACCCTGGCCCTCCGGTTCATCGATGGCACGCAGGGCGTGGCGCCGGAAATCGGCTCCAGCAAGCCGCGATTTTGGAACATTCCCCTCTCCCGACGGGAGATATTGACTTTGCAAATGAAAAACAACCTGGGCAACGGAACCGGGACCGTGCTGGAGTCTTCCCTCTCCCTCGACTTCTCACAAAACCGGATCGAGCAGTTCAAGGATTCGACCTATTCCACTTTCGACGATGCGGAGTCGGGCACGGACCGTACGGTGAGCGGCAGGATCCTTTTGAAGACCCTTGCGGGAGAGCGCAGCCTGTTGCGTGCCGGGTTGAGCGGCTTCCTGTCGGAACACATCGAGTCGTTTTTCTCGTTGCCCGACAACAAAAACACGTACGCGCAGTACCTGGTGAGCCTCGGTGCCGAGTACGAATACCATCCCGCAGATTCCTGGGTAGTGCTAGCTGGTGCAAGCGTGGATGCTTCCGGGTATCCTTCCACGGGCGACAAACCTGCCGTGAACGCTACGGCCAGCGGTTCTTTCACCGCCGGAGTCGTGTGGACGGCCACGGAACACCTGAGCGTCCGGGGCACAGTGGGACGTAAAACACGCTTCCCTTCCATGCGGGAACGCTTCTCCGGCGCCCTGGGTAAGTTTGCGCCCAACCCGGTGCTGAAACCCGAGAGCGCCATCGTCTCCGAGGCCGGTATGCATTTCTCCGCCGGCATGTTCGATTTCGACATCGCCGGTTTCGGCACGTTTCTCCGCGACGGGATCACCAGGGTCACCCAGGCTGACAGCCGGTTCCAGCGGGTCAACCTCGATAAAATCGTGCGGGCCGGGGCTGAAACAAGATTTGCAATAACTCCCGTACCCGGATTCCGACTCGCGGGTTGGGTTACGTACCTGTACGCGCGGAGCGAAAACCGGGAAATGAAAACCTTTTCGGACACGCTCGAATACGAACCGTCACTGTCCGCTTTCATGGTCGGCACCTGGAAAGCGACCGACCGCGTGGAAGTACTGGTGGAAATGGATTACCAAAGCAGGCAATTCGGTCTCCTGGCGGGCGCGTCCAGGTTCATTGCCGTAGAGCCTCGAGTCGTGTTCAACGCGCGTCTTTCCGCACGATTGGGGCGTCTTGTCGGAGCGCCGGTAAGCGCGTTTTTCCGCGTCAACAATATCTTCGACCAGGTGACGTACTACAAGGCAGGTCTGCCCGGACCCGGAAGAACAGTGCGGGCAGGCATTCGCATGTTGTTCCATTGATCCAATCATGACGCGTAAATCCACGGACATCGTTCCACGGCGGAAAGCATCAACGCCAAACCTCTTCCGGTTACTGGCCTCCCTGCTGGTTCCGCTGGCTATTGCTCCGTCTTCTCTCTTCGGCCAGCACCCACCGCTTGCGGTCGAGGTCCGGGGCGTCGAGCATTTACCGCGCACCAGGATCGCGGACGCCGTGCGAAAACATTACCGAAGCGACCTGCGCTATCTCGACACGGCCGCCGTTCGATCGTCACTGGCAGCCATCGCCGCGACCGAAGGGTTTTTCCAATCCCGGCTCGACAGCATCCAAACGCGACGGAAAGATTCCGTGACGACATTGACGGCGTTCGTCCACGAGGGCAGGCGCGCCGTGGTCCGTGAGCTTCACGTGGCGAACAACAAGGCGCTGTCCGATTCCGTGCTTTTGGATTTGTCCGACGCCGTGCGGGACGGTACTTTCTCGCCCGCCGTTTTCGAGTCGGATATCGATCGCATTATTAAACGGTATGAACAGGAGGGCTACCCTTTCACTTCCATCACGGTGACGGGAATCCGTCTCAACGCGGCCCGGGATTCGGTGGATCTCTTCATCGATGTGAACGAGGGTTCCTTGTTCCGCGTCGATGAAATCACGGTGGTCGGGAATACGAACACCGATCGGGACGTGATTGTACGGGAAAGCCGTATCCGAAAAGGCGAGGTGTACAATCCCAAGAAAATGATGAACATACGCAGGTTGCTGTCGCGTCTCCGGTTTTTCGAAACCGTCGAGGAGCCACAGCTCTACGTGAAAGACGGTCGCAACGGAATACTCCTCTCCGTGACGGAAGGCAATACGAACACGTTCGACGGTATTCTCGGCTATCAGCCGCCGCGGTCCAGCCGCGAAACCGGGTATTTCACCGGACTGGTAAC
>JAJRXL010000274.1 GCA_024276335.1 Bacteroidota bacterium | reverse complement strand
GGCAAGCTTCCAGCACGGAAAACTGCACGCTGTCGCGTATCCGCTGTCGCGTAATCTGCATGAGACAGAATTCCGTGAGGGGCAGGATCGTTGACTTGGCACGATCGATCCTCATTTCCCTCCGCATCTCCTCGTACACTTGTCTCCTGCTGGCCTCCTGCTCCATGTCAATGAAATCGATGATGATAATCCCGCCGAGGTCACGCAGACGGATCTGCCGTGCGATTTCGTGCACGGCTTCAAAGTTGGTGCGCAAGGAGTTTTCCTCCTGGTGCCTCTTGGCGGCAAACCGGCCGCTGTTGACATCGATCACTTTCATCGCTTCGGTGTGCTCGATGATGATATATCCCCCACTCTTCAACCACACCTTTCGACTCAAGGAATTCCGAATTTCCTTCTCCACTCCGAAGGCATCGAAAATCGGCACCTTATCCTTGTACAATTCCACCGCGTTGACCATGGACGGGGCAACGGAACTGACATAACTGCGAATTTCCCGGTACATGCGCTTCGAATCGGTGACCACCCGTGTGACATCCGACTTGAACAGGTCGCGCATAACGCTGGCGGTCGTGTTCATGTCCTTGTACATCAAGGTCGGGGCTTCAGCTTTTTTGAGTTTCCTCTCGATATCTTTCCAGGTATCGAGCAGTTCCAAGAGATCATTGCGCAGGATTTCCTCTTCCTTCCCTTCCGCCACGGTACGGATAATCAAGCCCACGTTAGATGGGATGATGCTGCGAGCAATTCTCCGCAAGCGCCGTTTCTCCTTGAAACTGGATATCTTGCGCGAAACACCGATCGTTGTTTCGTACGGGAGCAAGACAAGGAACCGGCCGGGAAGGGCAATCTGATTCGTTACCCGCACACCCTTGTTGGCATACGCTTCTTTGACGACCTGCACGAGCAATTCCTGCCCTTTCTGCAAGTTGACCTGTGCGTAGCTGTGCCGACTCCTTCTCGATTTTCGACGGCGCGCAGCCCCGCTATCGCTTTCTTCTTCTTCAACCTCCTCGACACCGGAATCCGAATCGTCACCTGTTATAGCCGAGAACTGTTTGAACGCATCATCAAGATCAGAGAAATGGAGAAACGCGTCCTGCTCCAACCCGATATCGATAAAGGCCGCGCGAATTCCATGCAAGACCTTGGCTACGCGACCCAGGTAGATATCCCCGACCATCCGCTCCTTACCAACGCTTTCCAGGAAGAGTTCGCTTAACTTGCCGTCTTCCATGATAGCAATTCGGCTTTGCGTCTCCGCTTGATTGATGATGATTTCTCTTTTCATCTGCGCAATGACTGGATACTTACTAATTCTCTTGACAAAAACTCATTCCCACGGGCTCCGCGATCCTGGTGTGTCGCCGGTTTATCTCTGCAATCACCACTGGGTAAGAACCGAAAAACGCACTCCCGAAAACGGATCTACCTGGCGGCAGATGCCGCTGGAGCAGATTACGCCTCCCCTCTCGGTGCCGCAACCAATGCTGATGGTGTGCGTTGAAGTCAAACGATACGTCACCTCACCGAACACCCAGAACGATTTCCCGGACGGCTCATCCCGCTCGTCGATGGACGAGAATTCCGTGCGCAGTGCCACGGACCAATCAGGAGAATGCGAAAGAACCGTCATGAGGAAAAGATTCGTGTAATCAGGGGTGTGGACCAGGAACGAATCGTGGAAGAGCTGTGCCTCCACTTCTCCTTCCAGGAAATACCCCTCGCCCAGGTCATATTCGATTTTCACCGGCAACGTCGTGCTTGATTTCTCGTGGGTGATTCCTCCGAGTTCCTCGTAAGGGGCATCAAACCGTCTGTTAAACGCCGCCCGGAGGAACGATACTTCCGTAAAATACCACTCGAGCTCGCCATAGACTTCATAGAACGGAGAAAATTCCTTGGCAAGCGACGGGAGGAGCCGATTCTCCCGCTCGATCGTTCGCAAATTGCCGTTAACCATCTTGTAGCTCTTGTGGCGACTTGCGGCCGAGGCATTCAAGTTCAAAACGATCTGCGAAGTAAGCGCATAAAAGACTTCTATCTGCAATCCGATCTCGTCACTGAAATCGATCTGATGCGGATCCCTGCTCAGCAAGGTAAAAGCATGCTCCTTGAACACGATGGGCGGGTTTTGAAAAGGCAGCGCCCGTGTTGGCCTGTTCATGTCGACCCGCGTAAACGGGTCCACCACGTCGAACCGATAATCCTTGTATTCAAACGTAAACCCCCAGCCATCTTCGTCTGCATAGGCCAGGCTTCCGTATATTCCCTCGCCGTAGCTTGTACGCGTTTCGATACCGGAAAGTCCTCTCAGAGTCGTCGTGGCTTTCTTCCTCGCGTATGAAGCAAAAAGATCGAAACCAAGCGCATGCAGCGCGAGATTGATTTCCGGGATTTCCGCTTTGACTGTTACGCCGCTCTCGTCAATATTCGGCGCATTCAAGGAGGGAAAAACCCCGTCCGCATCGACGAAACTGCCCCCGATTTCCATCTCCTCCACCGGCCTCAGCGCAAACGTCCCGCCACGGAGAACGTAGTTTTCTATCCTCGATGTATCGATCATATCCCTGTACGCAAGATTTCCAGCGGCGAGAATGACATCGAGCATATCACTTCGGTACGTAGCCCGCAAACCGTCCAAACCGGTATCGAAGTAGATTCCCCGGTTTTCAAAAAGATTCATCGCAAGCCCTTTTCCGAACAACGTCCAGTACGTTCCCGCGCGTAGTTGCAACCCGGCGTCTTCGAACTCCACGTACCTTTTCTGGATGCCGAGGAAGGACGGTCCGTATTCATGCGGCGCATCGTATAAAAACCGGACCCCCATGGTGAACTTGTCCATGAAAAGACGCGCGTTTGCCATGTTCTCGAGGTACTCTGCATTGTAACCGATACCCCCGCGATTCTTGGTGCCCTTGCCATATCGCAGGTAGTTGTTGAAGGAATAATTGATTTGTGCGAATGTTGGCGCCGTCCAAGCAAGGACGATGAGAAGGAAAAAACAGCGTCTCATGAATCTCCGCTCAAGTAGTTACGGATTTCTTCTTCAAGGTGCTTCTCATCTCCCGGGATAAAACCGATATGCTTGTTGATCAATGCGCCCGACTCTTTCAATACCAATGTGTACGGTATGCTCTGGCCGTTCAGCTTTTCAAAGACCCGCTGGTTCGGATCAAGGAGCTGAATATAGGGATACTTCTGGGCGGTGATGTAGGATTTCACTTTTGCCGTGCTTCGAATATTGTCCAGATTGATGGCAATGTATTCGACGTTTAATCCCTCTTTCCGAAGCCGGAGGAAAATCGGTTTAAACGCCTTCATCTCTTTCTTGCAAGGCTGACACCAGAGCGCCCAGAAACTGAGAATGACAACACCCTTGCGCGGCGTGTCCTCCGTCCCGCGGACCTCCTTCATAATTTTCTGAAGAGATCGTGTCTTTCCGTTGACGTCTTTCAACTTGAACTGAACGGACGTCAGGTCCTGCGCCATGGAAGTCCCCCCAAGGAGTACCACGACGAGCCCGAAGAGAACGGCACGTTTTCTCATCAATTCAACCTCTGACTGTGTATTTTCAACTCGGAATCGCGGCGCACACGTTACCCGTTGGTGACACCGCTTAAACATGGGATTGTTTCTCTTAGAGAAGTGACAATCGATTTATTCCATCATAACACCGAATGAAGAAAAAGCGCGTTGCATATCATCCATACCGGTATATTGCACGGCGTTCATTCCCCATTCCCGTGCAGCTTCAACATACGATAAAATATCGTCAACATACAAGCAGTGCCCCGGCCTCACATCCAGGCACAAAACTCGAAACGCTTCCGGAGCGGGCTTTCGAAACCCTATTTCGTATGAAAAAACCTTTCGTTCAAAGTGAAGGAATGCATCGGGATATTTCTTCATGCACCATTCAATGTGCAGCTCGTTTGTGTTGGAAAGCATGCGCAACCGGTACTCTTGCGCCAACACGGGCAATGTTCTGATCAACTCCGTGTTCGGGGAAAAAATATCGGACCAGGCTTCCTTGAATTCATCAAAAGACATCCGCGCCCCTTTTCCATAAGCGCTCATTATCTCGAGATAGAGACTCCTTCCATCCAGTTCTCCGGTCTCGCTTTTGATCATCAATGAGGCAAAATGCGGGTCCCGCAGCAGCCGCTCGGGGTCCACGTCGAAGGTCTTGCTCAAACGTCGAACAATCAGGGCGTGATCGAAAAACAGCAGTACGTTGCCCAGATCAAAACACAGTGTGGTAATCATATCACAATATGCATGTCTTCTTACAATCCATACCGGGACAATATACGGTTTTCAACACAGCGCGTTCACGGACCGCGAGAATATCGCGAGGAATACAGTACCGCATGCACGGGCACGTCACCTTTCGTGTTTACGATTTTTTCCCCACATTTCCAGGTAGTGAGTTCATCATGAATTCTCCCGAGCAAACACGATGACCGATCAGTATTACATGCAACTCAGTTTATGACGCGTTCCATAAGAACACGCCTGGTATGCGGCGTTTTCTCTCTTTTGTTGTTCAGCACACCGGCGCGTGCCATTGATCCTGATAGGGCATTGACCCAGTTTCCGCACGAGGTCTGGAAAGTCGAAGACGGATTGCCCCAGAACTCCATCCAGGCAATCCTGCAAACGCGGGACGGGTATTTATGGCTCGGCACTCAGGAAGGGCTGGTACGATTTGACGGCGTTCGGTTCGCGGTTTTCAATAAAAGATCGGTCAAGGCGCTGAAGAGCAACTACATCCTCACGCTGTTCGAGGACAGCCACGGCAACCTTTGGATCGGCACCAATGGCGGTGGGTTGACGCGTTACAAGGACAACCGGTTCCAGACGTTTACACGGAAGGAGGGACTGGGCGGCAACATTGTTCTTGCTCTAACCGAGACCCCGGACGGATCACTGTGGATCGGTACGAAATCCGGCGGGGTGTCCCGCTTTACCAACGGTGTATTTGCCACCTACCGGATCGAGGAGACAATATCTCAGCCCACCGTGCTGTCGCTATGCAGTGATTCCTACGGCAACCTTTGGATCGGCACCGACAAAGGCGGGCTGTACCATCTTTCACAAAACCGCCTTGAACTTTTCCCGGCGCCGTTGCAAGACTACATGATCGTGGCCATCAGCGAAAGCCGGACCGGGAACCTCTGGGTCGGGACTTATGACCACGGCCTTTTCGAACTGACCATCAATCCCGAAGATACGATTCTCAAAGCGATTGCATTTCAGGACATACACGTACTCAGTCTTTTTGAAGACAGAGCAGGTGTCCTCTGGATCGGTTCGGACGGCAAAGGGCTGATTCGGTATCGCAACGGCATCTTCGATAGCTATACGTCAAAAGAAGGTCTGTCCAATGACGTCGTCCTTTCGATCCTGGAAGACCGGGAAGGCAGTCTCTGGGTCGGAACCAACAGCGGAGGATTGAACCGTTTGAAAGAAGGGAAATTCCTTTCATACTCCAGACGGGAGGGTTTATCCAGTGATTTTTGTAACGTCGTGCTGGAGGACAGTCAGGGGCGCTTGTGGATCGGCACGGAAAACGGGCTGAATGTTCTCGACCATGGTGTGATAAAAACCCTCACCAGCGGTAACGGCTTACACGGTAAACGCATCATCTCCCTCTGTGAAGATAATAACGGCGCGTTGTGGATCGGCACGAACGGCAGTGGGTTGATCCGATACGACAAGGGTTCCTTCCACACATTCACGACGGCGGACGGTCTTCCCAGCGACATCATTCTTTCCATATTGCAGGACCATAACGGCGACCTTTGGATCGGGACCACGGGCGGGGGCTTAACACGTTATCACGGCGGCCGTTTCACGCCATACAAAATCGGACGCGGCGGGTCCGACGATGATGTTTGGGCGATCCTCGAAGACAAGCAACATACGTTGTGGATTGGGACCAATGGGGGAGGGCTTATTCAATATCGCAACGGCCGCTTCAAAGTTTTGACGACACGTGATGGGCTTTCAAATGACCACGTGCTCTGTCTCTACGACGACACCGATGGGAATCTATGGATCGGGACGTCCGGGGGCGGGCTTAATCGTTACCGTGACGGGAGCATTACCTCGTACACCACGAACCAGGGTTTATTCAACGACGTTATATACGCTATCCTGGAAGACGACGGGGGCAAACTGTGGATGAGCAGCAATATGGGGATCTTCTCGGTTCGAAAAACCGATTTGTCCCTGTTCGACCGGCGAAAGCTTGACGAGATCCCATGCGTATCCTACGGCATTGAAGACGGCATGCGAAGTCGTGAATGTAACGGGGGCAACCAACCGGCAGGTTGGCGAGCACATGACGGCGTGTTGTGGTTCGCCACGATCGAAGGCGTTGCGGGCATTAATCCGGCCAATATGCCGATAAACACTTACCCCCCGATGCTTACCCTGCAAAAGGTATATATCAACGGTGCGCCGCTCGATACACATAAACCAATAGAAGTCCCCGTCGGTTCAGGAGATTTAGAATTCCATTACGCCGCGTTGAGTTTTTTGAACCCTTCAAAGGTACGATACGCTTACATGCTTGAAGGATTCGACGAGGGATGGGTGCAGGCCCAGGATCGTCGCATCGCGTACTACACCAACATCCCTCCCGGCGAATACGTTTTCAAGGTCAAGGCACGCAATGAGGACGGAATCCCAAGCAGGCAGTCGGCAATCCTTGCCCTCTACCTGGAACCGCCGTTTTATCAGAAATGGTGGTTCTTTACACTCGTCGTCCTGGTTATCGGATTCACAGCACTCACGGGATACCGCATCCGCATCCGGACATTGGTCAACCGTACGGAATCTCTGGAGCGTACC
This sequence comes from Bacteroidota bacterium, assembly GCA_024276335.1. GTDB lineage: Bacteria > Bacteroidota > Ignavibacteria > SZUA-365 > JAADGX01 > JAADGX01. The sequence goes on along the minus strand of JAJRXL010000274.1, from coordinate 2,446 downwards.
GTGTCAGAACGGACTGCGGAAATCGAGCGCGCGTACTCGAGACTGGAAGAGCTCAACAACCAGTTGGAGATGCACGTTCGCGAGCGAACGCTGGAACTGGAAAAGGAGAAAAACAAACTCGCGCAAGCCGAGGAGCGATTTCGTACTTCGGTGGAAACGCTGCTCGATGGATTTGCAATTTTCTCCGCGATACGTGATGCCAGCGGTACCATCGTGGATTTCCGGTATGAATACATCAATACAGCGGGATGCAGGATCTTTCGGTTATCCGGTGAGAACGTCATCGGCAATACGCTGTTAAACATAAAGCCCGAGCCATTGGATCAACAAATGTTCTCGCAATACGTCAGTGTAGTTGAAAGCGGTATTCACTTCAATACTGAATTACGGCGCACTTCGCCGGGCGGCAGCGCGTCCGGCAACAACCACCTCGATATCGATATTCGCGCCTCGAAATTCGGAGACGGTCTCGTCGTGACATGGCGCGACATCAGCGAGCGAAAGAAAGCGGAAGAACGGATCACGCGATCCACATCGCAGCTACGTACGCTCACGCGGCGCCTCGCTGAAATGGAAGAGACCGAGCGCAAACAGCTTGCCAGCGAGCTCCACGACCGTGTCAGCCAAAGCCTGACCGCCCTGAATATCAATCTCAACTTGATCCACAACCAGATTGCGCGTTTTGCCACCAAGCAAGTCATCGATCGCATGAAAGACGCGCTCGAGCTGGTCGAAGAAACCACCCGGCGTATCCGCAACTTGATGTCGGACCTGCGCCCGCAGGTGCTGGATGACTACGGGTTGATGGCCGCTCTGCGCTGGTATTGCGAACAGTTTTCCCTGCGGACAGGAATCGTCGTGCGCTTGGAAGGTTCAGAACCACAGCCGAGACTTCGCCCCGCAACGGAAACCGCCCTGTTTCGTATTACCCAGGAAGCGCTTACCAACGTCGCACGGCACGCCAACGCGAAAACGGCGATCGTCCGCGTGGAGGACGAGAAAGACCGCATCCATGTGCGCATCATTGATGACGGATGCGGATTCGATTCTTCTTCACCACCAAAAAGTGAGAATCGTCCACGCTGGGGATTGATTATTATGCAGGAACGAGCTCTCGCCGTCGGGGGGATCCTGCAGATCGATTCCCACCCCGGCCAGGGAACAGCCATACTCATCGAGGTGGAAAAGAAATGACGATTACGGTTTTTATTGCCGACGACCACGCCGTGCTTCGTGACGGCCTGCGCGCCCTCCTGGAAACCACGGGTGACATCAAGGTCATAGGCGAAGCGGAGAACGGCAGGGACGCCGTTCGCTTCATCGAAGAATATTATCCCGACGTTGCCCTGATGGATATCAGCATGCCGGAACTGAACGGCATTGAGGCCACCAAACAAATCACCAAAAGTTCTTCCCACACCAAGGTTGTGATACTTTCGATGCATGAAGACCCGGAATACGTCTTCCGAGCCTTCCAGGCGGGCGCCTTTGGCTACCTGCTGAAGGAATCCGCAGGACGCGATGTGGTCGCGGCAGTCCGGGATGCGGCAAACGGAAAAACGTACGTCAGCAAACCCATTGCAGACATGCTCATCTCTACGACGCAGGTGAAGAAATCCCAGGATGAAGGCAGCCCGTTGGAATGCCTCACAATTCGGGAGCGGGAAATCCTGCAAATGGTTGTTGAAGGGAATTCGAATCGGGATATCTCGGAGGCTCTTTCCCTATCGGTACGAAGTGTTGAAACGTACCGCAGCCGTATCATGCAAAAGCTTGGCGTTTACAATGTCCCGGACCTGGTAAAGCTTGCCATTCGGCATGGAATAACCTACGTGAATTGAGTGCGCGAAGCCCCCTTCTTCTTTCCATCTCTGCAAGAGAGAAACACGAAAGCCATTCTTATTGTAATTGACAATAACGTCAACCCTTTCTATATTATTTGATTAAATACCTCGCAAACGCGGGGAGTATCGATCACGACAGTACCAAACAAAGGAGCAGCAACGCCTTCAGTTCCATAGTGTTCCACGAACGTTTTAATCCTCTCCAGGGTCGCGTACTCGTGTTAAACCAGAGTTATGAGCCGATGATGGTCTGCAACGTCCAACGCGCCGTCATTCTGCTCTACCTTGGGAAGGCGGAGGTTGTCGCAACCTGCGACGGACAGATGATCCGGTCCGTCAACTCCTCCATGCCTTTCCCTTCCATCGTGCGCCTCGCGCGCTTTGTACACCGTCCGTGGAAGAAAATCATCCTCTCGCGGAAGAACATTCTGCGACGCGACAATTACCAATGCCAGTACTGTGGGAAGCGGACCACCGATTTGACCATCGACCACGTTATTCCCAAGGCCATGGGCGGCAAGGATACGTGGGAGAACCTCGTCACGGCCTGTACCAAGTGCAACAACAAGAAGGGAAATCACAATCCGGATGACATCGGCATG
>JAJRXL010000273.1 GCA_024276335.1 Bacteroidota bacterium | reverse complement strand
TGAGCTTCACGTCGATCTCGATCCCGTTCGCACCGAAGTACTCCGCGTAAGGCACGATCTCGATGCTGTTTTCCGCGGCGCCGACATGGTCGGAATTCCTGCCGCCTGCACGATGGGCGATAATGTAGAACTTGTTGTTGCGTACCTTCGCGCTGAAAGGCCGTTTGAAAGTAAACGTAGCCGGAGGGCCCGCCCAATTATTTCCATTGCCGAAGCTTCCATTCAAACTGAAAGCTCCCTCGGAAAGGTGGTTCCTGATAATGTTACGGGTGCCGTTCTGTCCATCGATTGCAAGACGCGCCAAGCCGGCCTCGGTATCTATTGCGTAGCGCCATTTTCCCTCGAAAAGAAGAGCAGAATCTTTTATACCGCCGTTCAGGATAAGGTACACGCCCCTCTTGGTGCCGAAGACGGATAGTTTGCCCCGATTCCACTTCAAGATGACCTGCCGTCCGAACTGGTCAATGCCCCGTGTTACGGTATAGACCCCTTCCAGTCTTGCCGTGATGGAATCCGGGATCGGAGAAGCGCCTTCCAGGCTGCTGCCGTCGGTAAACTCGGGCATGACGAATTCGACATCCGTTTCGCACGAAGACGCAATCACCAGCAGGACGAAGAGAGTTACATGTACAGACCTCATGGGATAAACCCGATAATTATTTCCGGGATGAAGTGATACCTGTTCCAGGTCGGAAAAGCGGCCCATGCCGGGTAGTAGAACTTCGCGAACTTCGCCCTTGCACCGAGCGTGATATAGTTATCCTTCCAGAGCGGCTGCTCGATAAATATGCCGATGGAATAGCTTCTCAAGAAATTGCGGTCGGAACTGACTTCTATATCATCGGCAAACTGCTTGAAGCTGGTAATAAACGTCGCGTCGCCCTTCACGGTAAGCGTAAACTTGTTGAACGCAAATCCCGCCGCGACGTCGGGATGATTCATCCATCCCCTCGCGCTTGAAGCAAAACCGAAGTCATGGATTTCACCGAACACGTATGCGACATCGTCGCCGATTGAAAATGCAAACCTGCCGGTGCGATAGCTCCACCTGGGACCAATGGAAAAACGGAACGTGATGTAATTGCTGCTGGCGCCGCCCTGGACTGAAAACCCGTGCGGCAATCCTATTTGCGCCTCGTAGCTCAGCAGGGGCGCGTAAATAAATGAATTCACCTCCTCCACCACGTCCTCCGGGAGCTTTGCTAGAGTGAGAAGAATATTGCTTTTGAATTCGCCGATGTTCAGTTCATCGGGATAGAAGAATCCTTTCGACGCGACGTCCTCTTGTGCAAATGCATTTACGGGGCAGGCAGCGACGACTGCTGCCCAAATCAGCAAAACGCGAAATACAATACCGCCCAAAGGGCGTCGATTTTCTATTTTCATTTATCGCGGGAGAAAGCTGGTACGTTTTCGTTTCGTGAAGCAATCGGGAAAGGAAATGTAGTGTCGCGGAACGAGGAATGCAAGAATGGCCGCCCCGTGTCGCGGGAAGATGCACATCGAAGGAAACCATGTAAAAAGCGGAAAGCCCGGCGTAGCCATCCCTTTATTCAGGCTTCACATCGCCGTGATTTCCGCTGTCCCTTGTTCTCGTATGGACTCTTTTGTTTCCGAATAAGTCCGGAATGATATTTTATTGTGTGGCGTGGAGACGATCGAGCCGAGCCTCCGCTATTCCAGGAGGCGTCTTTTCTTCTCCTCGAATTCCTTCTCGTCGATCTCGCCGCGCGCGTAGCGCTTCTTGAGGATATCCAGGGCGGATTCCCGGGAAGCGTTCGAGGAGTCGCCCCGGTTCGAGGAGACGAGCGAGATCACACCCCAAATGATGAGACCGAGAATTCCCAGCCAGATCACGCCCATCCACATGCCGCCCCATCCCCACATGTCGTGAAACATTGCCGTTGCTCCTTTCTAAAGAGTTTCAATGACTTTCCTGAGTTTTGCCTGCACCTTCTCGGCAATGCCCGCCAGCGACGGGTTCTCAACCGCCGACATGGAAGCAACGGGATCCACCGCCGCTACCTCGATTTTTCCGTCTTCAAGCTGCTGGACGATGACGTTGCACGGCAACATGGCGCCGATATTCGGTTCTGCCTGCAGCGCCTCGTATGCAAAGGGCGGGTTGCAGGCTCCAAGGATCTTGTATGGACGGAAATCAACATCGAGCTTTTTCTTCAACGTTTCCTTCACGTCAATCTCCGTGAGAATTCCGAACCCTTCTTTCTTGAGTTCTTCGGTTACGCGCTCGATGGTCTCATCAAAGCCGGCGTCGATGGTTGTCGAATAATAATATTTCATGATTGATGTATCTCCTTTACTAGAGTGTATACCGTCTGTTTTATCTTCCAGGCTTCAGTACATTTGATGCATGGAGAAATGAATCGGTGCGAAGTTCAGTTCTTGTCGCTCGTAAAGCGCTCATGAAGACCGCCGGTTCCGTTAATTCCACCGGCGATGCTCCGTTTGTCATTCTTGCAATTTCCTCTCCATAAAATTACTTTGAATGAACGAAAAAGCAAGATGGGTCGGAACCAGTATTCTTAACTTCCTCGGAAGCCATTACACGAAAAGTGACCTCGGAAAAAACAAGTTTGTGCGGCGTCGTACTCGCCGGCGGGTGTTCGTCGCGCATGGGTCGAGACAAGGCCTTGGCGCTCCTGCATGGCAAACCGTTGATCGAGCACGTCGTTTCCGCCGTTTCCGCCGTGGTGAGCGACGTGTACATCGGTGCGAACACGCCTGAAGACTACGCGTTCCTGGGTTTGCCGGTGATCACCGATCGGATCAGGAATATCGGGCCGCTGGGCGGCATTCATGCCGCTCTCGCGGAGTGCGATTCCGATTACGTCTTGATCGTGGCTTGCGACCTGCCGTTTCTCTCTAAAGACCTGCTGAAACTCGTTTGCTGCGAAATCGGGCAGGACGACATCGTGGCCTTCGAATCCCCTACGGGAATCGAACCGCTGTGCGCCGTCTATTCCGGGAATTGTCTTCCTGCTATTAACGCGTCTATCGCCGCAAAGCAGTACGCCGTAATTGATCTTTACCGAAAGGTTAAAACACGGACCATTTCGTATCACGACTTTGACCTTCCCCCTGCGGCTTTCCTGAATATCAACACGCCGCAGGACCTGATCGATGCCGAGAGCGCGCCTGACGCCTGACTTGACGGGTGGGCGCAAGCGCGCGTCCGCCGTGAAGGAATAAGGTGTTCGGGCTGATTCCCGATCCATCGCGATTCAACATCTCAACAGGATATCGAGGACTTCAGTTCCTGAACATGCGCAGGCCGTTGCTGATGACCACCAGCTCGCTCAGCTCGTGTCCGACCACGGCGATGGGCAGTGTGAACAAGCCCGACACGGCGCCCGCGACCAGCACGCCGAGAACGATCGCTGACAGCCACAGGTTTTGCCTTATGAGCTTGTGCGCCTTGCGACTCAGGAGAAACGCCTCCTCGAGCTTCGACAGGTCGTCCGCCATCAATGCAACGTCCGCGGTCTCCAGGGCAATGTCCGTACCTGCGGCGCCCATGGCGATACCGACGGCTGCCGCGGCAAGGGCGGGTGCGTCGTTCACCCCGTCGCCGACCATCGCCACGGTTCCGAATTCCTTGTTCAACTCTTTTACTTTAACGGCTTTCCCCTCGGGCGAAAGATCCGTGTAAAACTCGTCCAGGCCCAGCTCGCGGGCGATAGCCCCCGCCGTTCCGGCGTTGTCGCCCGTCAGCATGACGAGTTTTCGCAATCCTATTGCGCGCAGGGCCTTTAGTGCCTCGGCAGCGTTGGGTCGTATCTCGTCGCGGACGGCCAGAAGTCCGAAGAGCCTCTCCTCCCCGCCCACGACGATCACGGTTTTCCCTTCCTCCTGTAATCCGTTGATTCGCTCGCTGAGGGCATCCAAGTCGGCGGTATGAGTTTCCCGGAAAAAGTCCGGCTTGGCTATTACTACCGTCTCGCCTTCGATCGTCGCTCGCAAACCCTGGCCGGGAATCGCTTCGAACGACGACGGTTCCTCCAGGGAGAGGTCCTGCCGCCTGGCGCTTTGAAGAATGGCCCCTGCCAAAGGATGCTCCGAGCGCTGCTCGGCCGACGCGGCGAGTTTAAGCAGGTGCCTTGTCCCGACTCCCTCGAGGGCCACGAGGTCCGTTAGTTCCGGCTTCCCACGCGTCAGCGTGCCCGTCTTGTCGAAGCACAGCACCCTGGTGGCGGCAAGCCGCTCGATGTACACGCCGCCCTTGATCAGCACCCCCCTGCGGCTCGCCGTCCCGATGGCGGCGACAATGGTGATGGGCACGGAAATCACCAAGGCGCATGGAGCGGCCGAAACCACGAACACGGTTGCCCGGATGATCCACGTTGACCAATCGCCTCCGAAAAGCGGCGGCGCAAGGGCGATGAGAACACCGGTGATCAGGACCGCGGGGCTGTAACGTCGCCCGAATCGCTGGATTATCTTCTGCTCCTCTCCTTTTTCCTCCTGTGCTTCTTCAACCAGATGGATGATGCGTGATATCGTGTTATCCTGGAAAGTCCGTGTCGCTTCCACTTCGAGGGCGCCCGTCTCGTTTATTGTGCCTGCAAACACCGGAACGCCTTCACCTTTTTCGACCGGCATGGATTCGCCGGTAATCGTCGCCTCGTTGATACTGGTGCGCCCCTTCCTGATCACGCCGTCCGTGGGAATGGCGCCGCCCGGCTTGATGATGAATCGTTCACCGACCCTAATCTCTTCGGCGGGAATCTCCATCTCGACGCCGTCGCGGATGACCAGGGCCGTCTTCGGAGCCAGGTCCATGAGCGCCCGGATCGCGCCCCGGGTTCGTTCCTCCGTGTACCCTTCCATTGCCTCGGAGATGGAGTACAGGAACGCCAGCGTGGCTGCTTCCGCGGGCAGGCCCATGACGAAGGAAACCACCGCCGCCGCGCTCATCAGCATCTCGATACCGATCGTGAACCCGGAAAAGAGGTCTTCTGTTGCTTCCCGGCCAAAGTAATAGCCGCCCGTCACCACGGCGACACCGTACATGACGTAGGCAAGCACGCGGGGGAGAAGGCCGAGATATTCGAGGAGGAACGTTGCGCCAAGCAGCAAACCGGAAACAGCGGACGTGATGACCTTCGGATTTTTCCAGGGCTTGGGCAGGGCGGCCATTTCCCTGCTTTCACTCACCGGGAAACCCAGCGCCGCCATCTTGTCCTTCAACTCCTCGACGGAAAGCACTTCGGGGTTGACCGTGGCGGTCATTTTCGCGGAGCTGCTGTAGATCCTGATTTCAAGGAGTCCCGGCACGTCCAGGAGCCCGCGATGGATTTTCCTGGCCTCGTTCTCGCAGTCGAGATTCCGCACTCGCCATTCGATTCTAATCGTGGATACCGGATTGCTCATTTTATCTCCAGGACTTGGTACGGTCACAAGTTTTTACTATAATTCGTCATGTGACGAAATGATCATACGCCTAAGATGAGAAACTTATCGAGAATATTCAAAGCCCTGTCAGACGAAAATCGGATTCGCATACTGAAAATGCTGGAAATTCGTCCGTTATGCGTCTGCGAAATCAAGGAAGTTCTGCGCCTTGCGAATTCCACCGTTTCGAAGCACCTCTCGATTCTGCGCGAAACGGGGCTGATCCTGGACGAGAAAGAAGGCAAGTGGGTGAATTATTCGCTGAACAAATCCACCACCGACGATTACATCAGGAAATTGCTGCTCCTGTTTACGTTGTGGCTTGCCGACGATGAGCAGGTTCTAAAGGATGCCGAAAAGGTAAAATCGATCGACAGGGGCACGATTTGTAGGCGATAATTTTTTTAGGTTTAATATTTCGTCATGTGGCGAAACATAGTAATGATACAATGAGCCCAGGAAAACAGCCGCCGGAAAGAATGCGCGAAAACCTGTCACGTAAATTATCGTTCCTCGATCGTTTCCTCACCATCTGGATATTCTCCGCCATGCTCGTGGGCGTGTCGGCAGGATACTTTTTCCCCCGCGTCGCCGATTTCTGGAACGGGTTTCAATCAGGTACGACCAATATTCCCATTGCCTTCGGGTTGATACTGATGATGTACCCGCCCCTGGCCAAGGTTCGCTACGAAGAGCTGGTTGACGTCTTCAAGAACGTCCGTGTACT
>JAJRXL010000272.1 GCA_024276335.1 Bacteroidota bacterium | reverse complement strand
TGTGCGGGTCCGATCGTTTGCCATTCTTCGATCAACTTATCGTAACGGGCGGCCCCCTGTTCCGTTCCCACCCACACGTAGTCGGCCTCGAAAGCCAGCGACAACACTTTCCCCCCGGGGATTCCATCGCTCGTGTCATACGTCAGGATGGTATTCGAACCGAGATCGTACAGCGTCACGCCACGGTCGTGTCCGATCCACAGGGTGTTCTCATCCGCTGCTAGGACGGTGATGACGCTCGAAAGCAAGCCGTTTTCGGACGTCCGCACCGACCAGGTGTTCTCCTTGCTCCGGTACTCGTACAGTCCCCGATCCGTCCCGATCCACAAGGCATCCCGGAATTGCAGGGACGCGTAATCACGCCGGGGAAAGTGCTGGCGCACCTGCGAACGGAGGGCCGTGCTGAGAGTAAAGGCTAAGGTTACGACAAGGATAGTGCGAAAAGTAAGCGCCGGCGAAATAAAACGCCGTGTGCGTCGATTCGGCCGACTCACCGGACCCGGCGCATTTTTTGTATCAGCCAAACTCCTTCCGAAAGACAAGATCAGGAGAAAGGTTGAGCGTACCGAGACCGCGTTCCGCCGCCTTGGCCAGGTGCATGATATTATCGGGGTCGGTCGTGCGCCCGTTCCACGGGGCGAGCAGGCAAGCCTCTGCATCGACGGCGACGGGGTCAATCCCGGCGATGATCGTGTTCAATTGTTCCACTTTTCCCGGGCCCTGCGGTCCGTTGGTCAGGAGGCCGTACGTTGCGTCGAGCACGGTAAGACGTGGGCGCATGATCGACGCCAGGTCCACGATCGCATTGTGAAGGTCGTACTTCTGGTGGAACGGCTGGCGCTCCCAGAACAGGCCCATGAGATTTTTCAACCCGAAGCTCACACCGGTTGCGGAATGGGCCTTGGCCGTGGGCAGATTGATGAACACGTCCGCCTTGGCCAGGAGCCTGGCCACGCGCAGCTCCTGCACTTCCTCGCCGCCGGGCACAGGCACGGTTTCGAAATGCCGTTCACTCTTCAGCTCGACAAACGTGAAGGCCCGCGTGGAGGCCGCCAGCTCCGCCATCCCGCTCCGTTGCAGGCACATGCGCGCCCGGCTCATGGGGAAGTCCGCCACGATGACCCGCTTCGCGCCGGCGCCGGCGCAGAGATCCGCCACCGTTTCGATGACGACGGGGTGCGTGGTCGTGCCCCACTCGGGCGGATTGGGAAAAGACACGTTGGGCTTGAGCAGGACGATGTCGCCCTGCTTGACGAACCGCCCGATGCCTCCCACGGACTCGACGGCCGCCTCGACGTTGCGCGCGATATCTCCGCCTTTGATCACCGCCAACTCGTAGTCAATCGGCGTGATCAACCCATCGAGGTGCCTCGCCCCCAGTGCCTTCAAGGCCCCGAAACCCAGAACGGTGGTGATTAGGAAGCTCCTTCTATCCATGCGTCCCCCGCCGAGTGCCTGCGCTGAAATAGATGATCGCTGTCATTGGATCCTGGAGGCGATGTTGCCCGCGAAGACTTCCAGCACTTCCTGCGCCTTGTCGTAGCTGGAAAAAATGGTGATCAGGCAGTAGTACTTCCCCTTTGTGAACTTCATCGTGTAAGAGAAGATATCCTTGCGGATTTCCGCCTTGGGCGATGGCGGGTTCGAGGGTGGAATCGGGTTCGTGAACACGTTGTTGGGATCATCGAACACCGCGTCCGCCTGCGCCGACGATCCCTGGTCATAGACCTGGACCTCGATTTCGACGTTGGACTCCGTTCCCACCTTGCCGGTGTAACGCTGCATGGCCGCCTCGACGAACCCGTGGTTGGCGAACAGCTCGAACCCGCCGTCGATCTGGAGTTGCAGTTCGCTGGTATTTGTCGCGATCCACGAAGCCCCCGTACCGCTTTGCCGCGTCCAGTTGCTGATCTCGTTGTCCCGCGGCAACAGGTCCTGGATGGAAACCACGTCGGGGTTGGACGGTGTGTCCGTCTTGGAGCACCCCAGCAGGAGCGCCGGAATGATGAACAACAGGATTTTCAGATTTCTCATGTACAATAGACTCCTCATGGGGTAATGAAAACAAGTTTCCGCATTGCGTGATGGCCTTCGATAACGGCCCGCAGCAGGTACACGCCCGAGGGCAGGTTCCCGGGTCGCCATTCGAACACGTGGAAACCGGGCGAAAGCATTTCACGGGCCAGGATCGCGATTTCCCGTCCGGATACGTCGTGCACGCTGAGCAAGACCGTCGAGGCGCGCTCAAGTTCCAGCGATACCTGCGTCGCGCCCCTGAACGGATTCGGGTATCCTTCGGACAGCGTGAAACGGCAGGGTTCCGGCAGAGGGCGTGATACGCCGGTAATCGACCGGGTGATAATGGTCATGTGGTCCGGGTCCGCAACGCCCATTGAATACGGCTCCCCTGCGGCCGTTTCAATATACGATCCGGGCTTGGCCGGAAAACCCGCCGCCTGGCGGTAGGCGTTGACCCACTTCCGACCCGTGTACTCCAGGGTCACCGGGTCCTGCGCGATGAAGATACTCGACGGGCGCTCCTGGGCTGTTCCTCCCGGGCCTCCCTCGTAAATGCAGAACAGGGCGTCGAGAATGATGAGCCGCTGTTTGTTCGAGACCACGTCGCTGGCGTTGATATCGAGCAGCGCCTTGATGTTGCTGCACACGCCAAGCTTTCCCAGCGGATTCACCGTCCCGAGATGATTCTTCATGGCAAACGTGAAATCTGTTGCCCCGTGATCCTTGAGAAGCGGCATGTTGATAAGGTAGTCGCAGTCGTGCAGCGTTTTGCTGTACGGACGGTCCTTCCCGTCACAGAAAATGTACCACCCGAGGTCGGGGAAGTAGCAATCTTCCACCAGGTGCACCGGGTACCCGATACTTTCGGTGGTGTAGCCGGCGCCGGGGAAGCTTTGGTTCTCGTAGAAATAGATATTCTCCGCGGGGAATGTTCCGTTCAACATCGCCGTCAACCGGCGCAGCAACGCCCGCACCAGCTCGATGCGCGTGTGGATCGAACCCCAGATGAGGTTTGGCTTGATGGCGATTTTCGTTGAAGTGGAGAGGCCGGGAAAGAAGGACTCCAATGCTTCCACCGGGTTGGAGAGGCCGGTGAATTGCATCAACCCCTCGTCGAGCATCTGTCGCACGTACGTCTCGTTCACGCTGTCGTTCACGCCGACGACACCTTCGTGCGTAACGACGACCAGCCTTCCGGGGTTCGGGTAACGGATGTCAAACGCCCGCTTCGTACGCGTCGGCAGGGCGCGCTCGCACGGAACCATCCCCGCCGCCAACGCGACCGAGGCGCTCTTCAGGAAACTGCGACGCGACACTCTCATTGCGACCTCCTCCCGGAACGTTGAGAAAGATTCACCGACTACTTCAACATGATCATCCGGATTTCCCGCGTCACGCCGTGAACCCGGGCGCGGCAGATGTACACGCCCGCGGGTAAGCCGTTCGCTTCCCAGGTCAAGTGGTGCGTCCCCGCATCTTTCACCTGGTCGCTCAGAACTTTTACTCGTGCGCCCCTGACGTCGAGTACTTCGACCCGGAGCAGACCGGGTTCGTTGAGCTGCACGGGGATGTCCGTCATGTCATAAAAAGGATTGGGATAATTCTGCTCGAGCTGCCAGGTGGACTCCTCCGGCTTGACGACCACGCGCACGACCGGAGAGTATTCCGTCTTACCGTCCGCGTCCACTTGCCGCAGCCGGTAAAACAGGTCCGTCGCCGAACGGAGCACGTCACCCGGCTCGTCGATGTACCGGTATTCGTGCCCGTCCGAAGTCGTTCCCCGGCCAGGGACAAACCCGACTTCTTGCCAGCCCTGTTCACCGTCTAGGCTGCGTTCCACGCCGAAGCCCACGTTGTTCGATTCCTTCGCGGTCACCCATCGCAGGGCCACCTTTTCCCCTTCAAGAGCGGCGGAAAAATGCGTCAGTTCCACCGGCAGCGCCACCTCGATGACGTCCATCTGGTTGGGATCGGCCACGCCCAGCGAATACGGCGGCTTGGATGATTCCTCGATGTACGTCGCCGCCTTGGGACTCCGCCCGTTCGCAACGCGGAGTTCGTTGATGAGCTTGCGTCCCTGGTAGTCATTGGTGACCGGGTCCTGGCTGATGAATATTTTCTTGGGCGCGGCCTGGGGCGCTCCGCCCGGTCCCCCGTTGTACACGGCATACAGGCCGTCCATGATGACCAGCACCTGCTTGGCGACCATGACGGAACTCGCCATGATATCGATGGTCGCTTTCTTGTTGCAGTGGATGCCAAGCGACCCGCCGGGATTCAACGTTCCCATGTGATTCTTGAACGCCAGCGTCATGTTCAGCGCCGTGCTGCAACTGTGATCCTTCAGGACCGGCATGTTGATGAGGTAATCCGCATCGTGGAGGCTCTTGCTGTAAGGACGGTTCTTGCCCCCGCAATAAATGTAGTACCCGAGATCCGGGAACGTGGAATCACGCACCATCTTGACATTATGCCCGAAGTACGATGTCGTGTACCCCCTGCTGCTGAACGAGTGACGCTCGTACAGCGTGATGTTGGACGCCGGGAAACCTCCCAGCATCTGCACCAGCCGGTTGATAACCGCTTTTACCAGCTCCTTGCGCGTGGGAACGCTGCTGTTCAAAAGATTCGGCTTGATTGCGATCTTCTTGGACTTGGTGAGTCCCGGAAACAACGACGCGAGGGCGTCGGCTGGCGAGGAAGTAATCCCCGTGAAACGCTGGATTCCGTAGTCGAACATCTGCTGGACGACCGTCTCATCGACGTTGTTGTACCCCTTGACGGCGTCCGGGTGTTCGACGATCACGATGCGGCCGGGCTTTGGATACTTGTACGCGGTCGTTTCCGCGGGCTCCGGCGCTGTCACCGAGGTTGCATTGGCGGCAAGCGGCGGCGTCAATACGGCGGCTCCCGCGAGAACCGTGCTTTTCTTCAGGAAAGAACGACGTGAGACGTTGTCAGGCATGGATGGCTCCCTCGTTTTGCAGTAATATATTTAACCGGTGAAACACGTTGCACCGGCACACGGGAAAGGGGTACTGGGAAGTTAGAACACACGGAGCTTTATTCCAACATTGTCCCACCGCGCCGGAACGATTTTATCGTCCACGTCAGCGGTGACGGGCCGCCCGGAGTCGAGGCGGGACGACCTCTCCGCAAAACGGTTGCGCTTCCGCTCCGCTCGTCGTACTTTCGACAGTGCGCAATAAACC
>JAJRXL010000028.1 GCA_024276335.1 Bacteroidota bacterium | reverse complement strand
TGTAGGAGGGGTCTCCCGACCCCGAAGATTTTGCCCTCATATAATTTGCCAAGGGTATTCGGCGCCAGGAGGCGCCTCCTACGGTTCTTTGATGCGTTGTACATTCGGCGCCGGATGCGCCTCCTACGGTTCTTTTCGATGGTGCATGTGAGGGGTCTCCCGACCCCGACCTCATCTCCTCAAGTACACCATCAACACGGAAACATCCGAAGCTGATACGCCGGAAATCCGCGAGGCCTGGCCGATGGAGCGGGGGCGGACGCGCATGAGCTTTTCCCGGCCCTCCGTGGACAGGGATTGCAGTCTCGTGTAATCGAAATCATCGGGGATGCGCATTTCTTCCGCCGCCTTGAATTTCTCGGCGTCGGCGGCCTGCCGCCGTATGTATCCCCGGTACCGCGCCTCGATTTCCACCTGCTCCAGGACGTCCGGGTGTTCGAGGGCGTAGGCGATGTCGCCGTCGCTCGTCATGCCGTTCAGCTTGAAAATCTCCCTTGCGCCAACTTCCTTGCGCCGGAGAATCTTGCCGATGAAATCCGGCTGGGCCAGGGGCGTTGAGCCAACGCTCTCCAGGTAGGGATTGATGACTTCCGGCTGGATGGTCGTCCGATCCAGGCGCTCCAGGACCCGGCGCACGACGCTGCGCTTCCGTTCCGCGCGCTCGTACACGTCATCCGGGATCAAGCCAAGCCGCCGGCCGGCCGGCATGAGGCGGAGATCGGCGTTGTCCTGGCGGAGGAGGAGCCGGTACTCCGCCCGCGACGTGAACATGCGGTACGGCTCGTCCGTGCCCTTGTTCACCAGGTCGTCGATCAAAACCCCGATATAGGCCTCGTGGCGCTTGAGTACGAAGGGTTCCTCGCCGCGCAGGAGCAAGGCGGCGTTGATGCCCGCGACCAGGCCCTGGGCCGCCGCTTCCTCGTAACCAGAGGTGCCGTTGACTTGTCCCGCCAGGAAAAGACCGGGAACCAGCTTCGATTCCAGGGACAGGTGCAACTGGTGCGGGGGAAAGAAGTCGTACTCGACGGCGTAACCGGGGCGGAGCATTTCCACCTTCTCCAGGCCCGGCACCGTGCGGAGGGCGCGAAGCTGGACGTCCTCCGGCAAGCTGGTGGAAAAACCGTTCACGTAGCACACGTCGGTGCGGCGTCCTTCCGGCTCCAGGAACAGGGTATGGCTGTCGCGGTCCCCGAAGCGGACGATCTTGTCCTCCAGGCTGGGACAGTAGCGGGGACCGACGCCCCGGATCCTGCCCGTGAACATGGGGCTCCGGTCGAATCCCTCGGCCATGATTTCGTGCGTGCGCGGGTTGGTATGTGTGATGTAGCATGGTACCTGTTCGAGCTCCGGCGGCCGCGAGCGGAAGCTGAACGGTTGCGGGTGTTCGTCGCCGGGGGCGATCTGCATCCTGTCGAGATCGAGGCTCCTGAGGGAGACGCGGGGCGGGGTCCCGGTCTTCAGGCGTCCGGTTTCGAATCCCAGCTCGATGAACTGCTCGGTCAAACCCGTGGCCGATGGCTCGTTGTAGCGCCCGCCGCTGGCGCAGGACAGACCCGTGTACATCTTCGCCTTGAGGAACGTGCCCGCCGCGATGACGAGCGCGCGGCACCCGATTTCATCGCCGTTCGAGGTCAGGACCCCGGCGATGCGGCCGTTGCGGATGACGATGCGGCTGATCGAATCGGCGAGGACGTCCAGTCGTTCCTGGGCGAAGACGCGGCGCTGCGCTTCACGGGAGTACTCCTCCCGGTCGTTCTGCGTGCGCGGCGACCAGATGGCCGGGCCCTTGGAGCGGTTGAGCATCTTGAACTGGATGGCGGTGGCGTCGGCGATTTGTCCCATCTCCCCGCCCAGCGCGTCGATTTCGCGCACCAGGTGCCCCTTGGCCGTGTCTCCCACGGCGGGATTGCAGGACATCGTGGCGATGGCGCGGGGATCCATGGTGACGAGGAGGACGGAGCAGCCCATCCGCGCCGGAGCCAGGGCGGCTTCGAGGCCGGCGTGCCCGCCGCCCACGATGATAACGGAGTATGTGCTTTTTCTCGGCATAACGAATGCAATGGGTCCTCTCCCGTTTCGCTGGTATCAAGATAGACAAACGGAGAAAAAATGTCCACGCGTAAAAGGATAGGTTTTACAATAATCTCATATTGTACGGTTTTTAGAAAACAATTTCAAGGAAATAATTTTTTGGTTTTTTGCGGGTATTTTTATTCTTTTATTCGCAACATGGTATAATCATGATCAATCAACAAATTCACGATCAGTTAAAGTATATTCCGTAGGAGGATTGATAATGAACGGATGCTCACCCTCGACTCCAATTGATATCCAGAGCTGGTTCGATTTCGAACGCACGCCGCCCAGGGATCCGCTGGAGATCATAGAATCCGCGGACCTGGGAGGCACGGATGGCACATTCTTGTTCAGCGACACCTACTCCACACCGCCCGCCGCCTGGCAGGCAAACCAGATTGCGCTCAACGCAGCGCCCTGAAGTATGGTTGTTTGCGGCAGATTCTCCAACAAAGACATGGTCGTGTGAAGAATGGCTGTCTGAAGCACGAAAGTTTTGCCATGCTGCTTCGCGAAATAATTGGGTAACTCGTCATTTTAAGGAAAATATTAAGGAAATATTATGGTGTCAGTACGAAGATTGCGAATGTTGTTTTGGTATTGATCCTCTTGATCCTAGAAATAGAGGTGAGACCGCATATATTTTCGGAAATAATGAGCCAGCATGGGGGAAAACTCCGCTACCTAAATGTGGAACACCGGAAACGGATATCTTTGATAAAATTTAATTGTTGGATACTTCCAAAAACTCAGTTCATTTGTTCTCATTGTGAATTCGCCCGTGGACGAATGAGGCATTCTCGTCCAAATTCACATATTGCTTCGGGCTTCGCACATACAATGACTGGTTTTTAGAAGTGCCTTGTTGCTAATGAAGAATGTATGATGATAAGAATATTTCCTTGTTTGATTTTAGTATTTTTTTACTTGAATCCCTCTCATTCATGCAATGGGTACAGCGCATCGACAGGTTGTCCCGGTCGAGAGATTAGCAGTGATGTTTTCACGTCGAGAACAGTTAAATACGATATAAAAAGAGAAAAAATAACTCTGACCGCGCTCGACAGTCTTGACAGGCAAGACTCTCTTTCCAGGTGGCGAGTGGGCCTGGGAATTTATGGAAGCCGCCCGACAAACGAGTTCAAAAATTACATATCCGGGTTTTCAATTCGGTACAAGACGAAGGTCACCTGGAGACTAGATGTCATCGTACCTTTTTCGAATTTTTTGAAATCCACTCGCAGCGATTACGATACGACGGCGTTCATTGCGGTACCAAGCGTCACTGCCTATTTGAAACCCTTTGAATTTAAGTTATCGTTGATTACAATGTCTGTCAATGCTCCTGGGACCGAGGATGATTGGTTCTTTATTTTTCCAATACCGAGTCTGAGATTCCAGCTTGGTGAAGATAAATTTTACATGACGATCGATATTTTCCGGGTGGATTTGGAATCAATGACAAATATTGAACAAGCCATTATAGGAATAGGAACAAGCAGCGCAGATGTCGGGACCCGATTCTGGGCCGGATTAGGATATACGGTTCCTTTTTTATTCAAGAACAGGATTCTTGCCTTTTATTCGAAATTTCGATATTCCGTGAGTGCAAACCTCGGACTATCACTAAACGTTAACTTCTATCATACAGAGGGGATACTGCTCTATGCGGGAAATACAGAGGGGATATTGCTCTATGCCGGAGTGGATTTATCCTTGTAGGAGTAAAAAAATACGATTATTGGTGGAAAAAGCGTTGAGATAAGCCTGTTTTGTCTTCATTGTATCTTTCGTCGCATCTTCCCCGTGCTATGGCGTTGTATTGCCTGATTCGTTGAAAAGTAGCATCCATGTACGTATCGGAACCGGCGGGGTTACCAATGTCGCTTATTATGGAAAAGAACGTTCCATGTATTTATTAATGGGAGCGCAAATTCGAATGGTGATAAGAATAAGTAGTATCGAGACGGATTTTCATTTTGGTTATGAAATCCTTTACCAGAATCCGGAGGCAAGGACGATCGTCACACCGTTTATACAACTGAATACTCCTTATTTTGGAGCGAGATTTGGAGTCCCGTTTTCATCTAAAGATGAGGGTCCCAGATATGAGACATTTAATTTAGGGCTGTGGTTGGGAAATTATCGGAGCATTTATATTTCAATGGAACTTAACAATTATAATGCTTTTTTACTCGGCGGCAGAAACGCGGCGTTGGGGTTTCACTTTACAGAAAAACAGCACGAGATATGGTTGGGCTATGTCGATTTATTCTTTTGGACTCCTAATAGAGACAAAACCGGGTTTGCGGTCAAGACCACGTGGAATATAGCGGATTCGTACTCGTTGTTGGCAAGCGCCGCGTTAATAAAAGGAAACACGCAATTCGTTTCTTTGGGCATGCATTACAAATTCTGACGTCAATTATATCCAGCCGCAAAGGACACAAAGAATCGGCAACTTGCCCGCCATATTCTTCGCTGAGGCGGAAGGACGCAACAATAATTCTTGAGTCACAATTCAAACTTCTCCCCCGCTTCCGGGATCGCGATGCGTGAAATCCCGAGCTCGTTCGTCATGGCCTCCCCGAGCTTCTCCTGCTGATCGTAATCTCCGTGCACGATGAATACCTGCGCCAGGCGTTCCCGGTCGTACTGCCCGTGGTAAACCAGCAGCTCGTTCCGGTCGGCGTGGGCGGACAGCATGTTCAGGACCGCCACTTCCGCTTTCAACTCGTGTTTCTCCCCGAAAATGCTGACGACGGGCTCCTTCTCCACCAGCTTCCTTCCCAGCGTGTGCTCCGCGCAATAGCCGGTTATCATGATGGTGTTGCGCTCATTCTCGATGTTGTTCCGCAGGTGATGGAGGACCCTGCCTCCTTCCGCCATGCCCGAGGCGGAAATAATGATAATAGGGCCGCGGACGTTGTTCAGCGCCTTGGATTCGCTGACGCTCATGATGTAGCGCAGGCGCTCGAAGCCGAACGGGTCCTTGCGGCTGAGAATCAGCTCGCGCATATCGGCGTCGAAGCACTCCGGGTGCATGCGGAAGATCTGGGTGGCGCTGACGGAGAGCGGACTGTCCACGTAGATGGGGACGTCCGGCATGCGTCCCGCCTCGACGAGGCGCCGCATGTCGTACACAAGTTCCTGCGTGCGGCCCACGCTGAAGGCGGGCACGATGATCTTGCCGTTCCGGGCGACAGTGCGCTTCACCACGTCCTCGATAGCGTCCAGCGCGGTGTCTTCATCCCCGTGGAGTCGTCCGCCGTAGGTGCTCTCGGTGATGAGCACGTCCACGTCGCCCGTGAACTCCGGGTTGCGCAGGATGGGGCGGTTCGAGCGTCCCAGGTCGCCGGTGAAGCACAGTCGCTGTTTGGAGACGCCGTCAGTCAACTCGAGCGCGACGAGGGCGGAGCCGAGGATGTGCCCGGCGTCGTAGAACGTCGCCTCCACGCCGTCCACCACGCGCGCGGGCCGGTGGTAACCGATGGTCTGGAAAAGGCTGAGCGCCTTGATGACGTCTTCGGGATCGTACAGCGGCTCGACCGGCGTTTCGCCCTTGCGGGAGCGGATCTTGTTGACGAACTCGACGTCCTTCTGCTGGATGAACGCGCTGTCCATGAGCATGATGTTGGCGAGGTCGCGCGTGGCGTGGGTGCAGATGACCGGGCCATGGAATCCCTGTTTCACGAGGTTAGGGATGTTGCCGGAGTGATCGATGTGGGCGTGGGAGAGGACCACCGCGTCGATTTGTTCCGGGATGAAGGGAAAGGAGGTGTTGCGCTCCCATGCTTCGCTTCGCCGTCCCTGGAACAGGCCGCAGTCGAGGAGGATGGTTTTTCCGTTTATGCGCAGGATGTGACACGACCCGGTAACGGTTCGGGCGGCGCCGTGAAATTCAAGTTCGTACATCGAGTGACCTTTTTTATGCGTAATCGTTAGACCGCACGGCGATGACGCGCCATGCTTTAATAAGCTACAAAGGCGCAGAGGGGATTCAAAACACAGGCCTGCTTGTGTCCGCGTTACGTTCGAGCCGAAAACGGGATTCCAGTGGATTGTTTATAACGTGCGTACTTCATACCATACGGGAAGGTGAAAAGAACCCGTCCCGCCATATCGCGCTTTCGCGTCGCCCTCGGGGTGTCGCTTCTGGCCCATGCCGTGCTGGCCCTCATCCTCCTGTGGTTTCCGCCGTCACGTCCCGGGCCTGCGCCGAAGGAAATATACATCCAACTGGAGGCGCCGCCACCGGCGCCGCCCGAGGAGCTTCGCGAAGAAAAGCCGTCGCCTCCACTTACTAAAAAACGCGCCCGCACTTCGAAGCCACCTTCGCGGACAATAACCCCGATCCCCGCCGTTTCTCCGCCGCCTCCCGTGGTGAAGAAGAAACATCCCAGGCGCGAAACCGAGCCCGCCGTGCCCCTGCCGGAGACAGCACAATCGCGGGAAATCCTCATCGACAGCGCGTTCACACTTCTCCGGCAGGTGCTGGAAAAGCACCCCGAGTATCGCCACATGCTGTTCCGCGACCTCATCGCAGGCTCGGCGGTCGCTCCCGATACTACGGCGGAAATACTGCGACTGTGGGAACTCAACATTCTTCCGTACCTGCCGCGTTACTCCGAGAGGTTTTCCTGGCTCCGCGAGCTGGATCGCAAGAGCTTCCTCTTCGGTCCCACGCTTCACCCCGTGCTGGGACCGCGCCCGGAGCAGAAAACGGGTATGATGATAGACATCCCCGCGTTTATAAAATTTCTGAAAGGATTGCTGGAAGAATAGGCGCGCACCGCTTCAACCCGCGACGGCTTCCTTCAGGCTGTCGCGGCTTGCTTCCACGGTGGTGTCGATGTCCGCGGGCGTATGCGCACCGGAGATAAACGCCGCCTCGAACTGGGAAGGCGCCAGGTATATTCCCCGCTCCAGCATGGCCCGGAAATACCGCGCGTACAGGTCGCGGTCGCAGGTTTGCGCGTCGTCCCAGTTCTTGACCTGGCGGTCAGTAAAGAAGAGCGTAAACATCGATCCAACGCGGTTCTGTGTGTAGGGGAGTCCCAGTTCCTCCAGGTTGGAGGCGATGCCCTGCTCCAGGCGGGCGGCGCGCTGTTCCAGTTTCTGGTAGAATTGCCCGTCCTCGTTAAGCATCGACAGGGTGACGTAGCCCGCGGTCATGGCCAGGGGGTTGCCGGACAGGGTTCCCGCCTGGTACATGGGACCGGCGGGGGCGACCATTTCCATGATGTCCCGCCGTCCGCCGTAGGCGCCCACAGGCAGACCCCCGCCGATGATCTTGCCCAGCGTGGTCAGGTCCGGCGTAACGCCGAACCGTCCCTGGGCTCCGCCCCGCGCCACACGGAAGCCGGTCATGACCTCGTCGAAGATGAGGACAATGCCTTCGGCGGTGCAGAGGTCGCGCAGGCTCTCGAGGAATCCCGGCGCAGGTGGAACGGTGCCCATGTTTCCGACAACCGGTTCGAGAATGACCGCGGCAACCTGGTCGGGGTGTGCCTTGACCAGCGCTTCCACCGATTCGAGATCGTTGTACCGCGCGGTCAGCGTGTCGCCGGCGATGGCCCTGGGCACACCGGGAGAATCGGGGAGGCCGAGCGTCGCTACGCCGGAGCCTGCCTTGATGAGAAAAGAATCGCCGTGGCCGTGGTAGCATCCTTCGAACTTGATGATCTTTTCGCGCTCGGTGTAGGCCCGTGCAAGACGGATGGCGGACATGGTGGCCTCGGTGCCGCTGTTGACCATGCGCACCATTTCGATGGAGTGGACCATCTCGATGATGAGCCGGGCGATGTGGTTCTCGATTTCCGTGGGCGCGCCGAAACTGGCGGCGATCTCGACCTGTTGTTTCAGTGCATCCACGACCCGTGGATGGGAATGCCCGAGGATCATGGGTCCCCAGCTGCCGACATAGTCGATGTAGGTGTTGTTATCGACGTCCACGAGACGGGAACCGCGCGCACTTTTGAAAAAGACCGGCCCGCCGCCGACGGCTTTGAACGCCCGCACGGGGCTGTTGACCCCGCCGGGCATGAGAGTGACGGCTTCGTTGAAGAGTTTTTCGGAGGTATGCGTATTCATGGCGGTGCGTTTGCAATTGGATTCTGGCGATACGGGCGGCAATAACGACCGCCCCGATTGGAAAGATACGCATTGGCCGGTGTCGAAAAAATGCGGAGGATGATGTGAATTTGAGATTTTGGAATTTAGTACTGCTTGAGAGCGGGTGGCTTGAGACGAGGGGGGCAGGTAGACAAGGAGACAAGGGGACCGGGGGACAAGGAGAGGATGCGATTTTGGACGCCAATGTTCAAACTCGTAGCCCTGAGCATAACAATGAACGTAGCCCTGAGCGGAGTCGCCGCGAAGCGGCCCCATTCGGGGAAGGGCGGAAGACGTGAGACAAGGGGACGGGGAGACGGGGGGACAAAGAGACAAGGAGGCAGGGAGACAGGGAGGTGGAATGAATGGATTTGAAATTTGTAATTGGCGCTTTTTGCTAAGCTCTTCATTTCATCGAGGACGAAAAACGTGGGATACGGTTGAACGTTCCAACGTTTTCGCCAATTCATTCAGCATTGAGAATCGCCTTGCTGTCTCCTACCTCTGGATCAGCATCTTCCGCGTGAGCTGCACTACGTTGGCGTTGAGGCGATACAAGTACAGGCCTGCCGGGAGATTTCCGGCCTTGAAACGCACCGTCCGTTTGCCCGCTGGCTGGTGCCCGTCTGTTAAGATGCTCACTTCCCTGCCAAGGAGATCGTAAACG
>JAJRXL010000271.1 GCA_024276335.1 Bacteroidota bacterium | reverse complement strand
TTGATGAGATAAACAAGATCTATGACGGACTATCATCCTTAAGCGATGACGAACTGCGTCATAAGACGGTGGAATTCAAGCAACGCATCAAGGACGAAACCGAAGAAATCGAAAAGAAAATCGCGGATCTTAAGACGCAACTGAAGACCACGGACCCCGACCTCGATCGTGACAGGATACACAGCGAAATAGAAGAACTGGAGGGAGAACTTTACGATGCGATCGAAGACGTCCTAGACGATTTGCTCCCCGAAGCTTTCGCCGTTGTAAAGGAAACCTGCCGTCGCCTGGTAGGGACCGAGATAGACCTCGTGGGACAGAAAATTATCTGGGACATGATTCCATACGACGTGCAGCTCATCGGTGGAATCGTTTTGCATCAAGGAAAGATCGCGGAGATGGCCACGGGGGAGGGAAAAACATTAGTGGCGACATTGCCGATGTACCTCAACGCACTGGCTGGAAAAGGCGTCCACCTCGTCACCGTCAATGACTACCTGGCATTTCGCGACAGCCAGTGGATGGGAAAGATATTCGAGTTTCTTGGCCTCAGTGTCGGAGTCATCCAGAACCAGATGAGCCCGGCGGAGCGCAAGGTACAGTACGAGGCCGACATTACGTACGGAACCAATAACGAGTTCGGCTTCGATTACCTTCGCGACAACATGGTTATCGACCCCAACGATATGGTCCAGAGAGGGCATCACTACGCGATCGTGGACGAAGTGGATTCGGTGCTTATCGACGAGGCGAGAACACCGTTGATTATTTCGGGTCCCATCGGTGAAATGGATAACAGGTTCGACGATATGAAACCGCGGGTTCAGCGGATTTACAGCGCGCAGACCGCTTTGGTGGCGAAGTTCCTGGCAGAAGCCGAGAAGTTGCTCAAGGAAGGAAAGAGGGAAGAGGCGGGCGTTTTGCTCTTTCGTGCCAAGAAAGGGCTGCCGAAAAACAAGAAGCTGCTGAAATTCCTTTCCGATCCGGACATCATGAAACTCGTGCAGCAGACCGAGGCGGATTTCCTCCGTGACAATGCCCGCCGAATGCCGGAAATCATGGATGAACTGTACTTCGCAATCGAGGAAAAGACCCACACGATTGACCTTACTGATAAGGGGCGTGAATTTCTCGCTCCGTCGGCTGAAGAAGTTGATTTTTTCGTCCTTCCCGATGTGGGCTCCGAAATCGCCGAAATTGAAAAAGACCCCAATCTGACGCCCCAGCAGAAGCAGAAGAAAAAGGACGAATTGAACGCGATATACGCCGAGCGCAGTGATCGCATCCATACCGTGAACCAGCTCCTAAAAGCATACTGCCTGTATGAGAAAGACGTGGATTACGTCGTTCAGGACGGCAAGGTACAGATCGTTGATGAATTCACCGGACGCATTTTACACGGGCGTCGTTATTCCGAAGGGTTGCACCAGGCGATTGAAGCAAAGGAAAACGTCAAGGTGGAAGGGGACACCCAGACACTTGCAACCATCACGTTGCAAAACTATTTCCGCTTGTACCACAAGCTGGCGGGAATGACCGGTACCGCGGAAACCGAAGCGGGAGAATTCTGGGAGATTTACAAACTGGATGTCATCGTTGTCCCTACAAATAAACCCTGCATCAGGGATGACCAGGACGACATGATCTATCGCACCAGGCGCGAAAAGTACAACGCGGTCCTGGATTTCATCGAGGAAAATCACAAGATTCGACGTCCGGTATTGGTGGGTACGACGAGTGTAGAGGTATCTGAAACGCTTAGTCGCATGCTCAAGCGCAGGGGAATACCTCATAATGTCCTGAACGCGAAACACCATCAGCGGGAAGCGGAAATCATCCAGAATGCAGGCCTGCCGGGCGCCGTCACCATAGCAACAAACATGGCCGGACGCGGCACCGATATCAAGCTTGGTCCCGGTGTGCGCGAAGTGGGTGGCCTTGTCATTATCGGCACGGAACGTCACGAGGCGCGGCGTATCGACCGCCAGTTGCGGGGTCGATCCGGTCGCCAGGGAGACCCGGGCTTGACCCGGTTCTATATCTCGCTGGAAGACGATCTCATGCGCTTATTCGGCAGCGAGCGTATTGCGAATTACATGTCGCGCCTGGGAGTGCAAGACGGCGAGGCGATCAGCCACAAGATGATAACCAAGTCCGTAGAGCGGGCGCAGAAGAAAGTAGAAGAGAACAACTTCGGTATTCGGAAGCGGCTCCTGGAATATGACGACGTCATGAATCAACAGCGGGAAGTCATCTACGCACGGAGACGTGCCGCGTTGATGGGAGAAAACCTGCGTGACACCATTTTCGATATGCTCGATCAATACGTCGAGGATCTCGTGGAAACGTACGCCGACGAGGGGCGGTACGATGAACTGCGGGAAGAAGTCCGGCGTAACTTGCTTGTGGATATTGAACTCGACAGGGAGAGAATCAGTCTCAGCGGTAAATCCGCTTTGATCGAGCAAATCCTTGAAGAAGCAAAGAAGTTTTACTTCCGGAAAATCGAGGATATCGGCGACGACGTGATGACGGAACTGGAACGCTACGCCATGCTACAAGTAATCGATCT
>JAJRXL010000270.1 GCA_024276335.1 Bacteroidota bacterium | reverse complement strand
GCGACAACAAAATAACAGGGACAGTTTCCCCTGACCGCCGGTTCGTCCAGGACCGCCTTGACTTGTCGAATAAGGTGCACGGAAGCGCTGGTCGTGGGCACTTCGAAGAGCAAACGCCGTGTGAGCCTCGGAATCGCTTCCTCGATTTCCATGATCTCGCCGGGAATCAGCCGCAGGGAATCGCCGCTCGTTTCCACCCGGCCAATCAGGACGACTATGGCCTCGTTCCTGATCTTGTGTCCTTGTTCCTTGAACACGTCGGGCAGAAAGACGCATTCCGCTTTCCCGGTAAAATCCTCCAGCGACGCCAGGGCCATACTCCTGCCGATCCTGCTGGTCTTGGTGCGTACCTGGGAGAGCACACCACACACGGGAATGTCCTCGCCCTCTTGATAGGTTTCCGGCTGGCCCAGCCTGACGGAAGATAACGCTTCGGCATCGTTTCTCCACTTCTCCAGGGGATGCCCGGACACGTAAAAGCCCAGGACGGCTTTCTCTTTGGCCAGCTTATCCTCCTCCGACCAGTCATCACATGTCGGCAGCCCGGGTTCCATCACCGATACGGCGCGTGTGTCATCCGGGGTTTCAAAAAGGTTCGCCTGACCTCGCTCCGAGTATTGCTGGCTCTTCTGGCCGTACGTGAGAGCGCTTTCTATCGAAGCAAAAAGCTGGGCCCGGTTTCCTTCCAGGGAATCCATGGCTCCGGCCAGGACCAGGCTCTCGGCCACTTTCTTGTTGACCGCCTTACTGTTTACACGCGCGCAGAATTCAAAAATCGTCCGGAATCGTCCCCCGTCTTCCCGTGCCCGGAGAATCTCTTCAACCGCGCCGACCCCGACATTCTTGATCCCCGCCAATCCAAACCGGATGCCTTCCTCGGTTACAATGAAGTTCACCTCGCTTTCATTGACATCGGGGGGAAGCACCTTGATCCCGAACTTCCGGCACTCGTCGATGAGCGGAACGATCTTGTCCGTCTTGGCCATTTCCGAGGTGAGCAGGGCAGCCATGAATTCCGGTGTGTAGTTCGCTTTAAAATACGCGGTGCGATACGCGAGAATCGAATAGGCCACCGAGTGCGACTTGTTGAAGCCGTAGTTGGCGAACTTTTCGATCATGTTGAAAATATCGGCGGCGGTCTTTTCCGGCATGCCTCGCTCCGTCGCCCCCGTGATAAACGCTTTCCGTTGCTTGGCCATGAGCGCCGCGCTCTTCTTTCCCATCGCCCGGCGCATGATATCCGCTTCCGCCAGGGTGAAGCCGGCAATTTCGCTCACGATCCGCATGACCTGTTCCTGGAACACGATGATCCCGTATGTCTCTTCCAGGATGGGACGGAGCTTCTCGTGGATGTAAGTCACTTCCTTTCGCCCGAACTTCCGGTCGATGAAATCATCGATGAACTGCATGGGGCCGGGACGGTACAGGGCATTCATGGCGGCCAGGTCCAGGATCGACTGCGGTTTCAGCTTGCGCAGGTAATCCTGCATGGGGACGCTTTCAAACTGGAACACGCCGACCGTGTGCCCTTCGCCAATCATCTCGTAGGTGCGTACATCGTCGAGGGGAATCGCGTCCAAGTCGATCTCGATCCCGCGGTGCTTTCGAATCAGCTCCAGGGTCCGTGCCAGGACGGTAAGCGTAATCAGGCCCAGGAAATCCATCTTCAGCAGCCCCGCGTCTTCAAGGTCCTTCATGTTGTACTGGGTCATCACCCCGGTATTGGGGGTTTTGTACAACGGGCTGTAATTGCTGACCGCGGAAGGAGCGATAACCACGCCAGCCGCGTGCATGCCGGCGTTGCGATTGAGGTCTTCCAGTACCCTGGCGTACTCGACCAGTTGACGGATTTTTTCGTCCCGACTCTTTCCTACCCAATCCAGGTCGCGAACCGCGTACCAGCGTTTTTCCGGATCGGGCTCGGGGTCCTTTTCCAGGCCGAGCGCATACGCCAGCGGCTCCACCTTGCCCATGCGGGTTGTGATGTTCTTGGTGATCGTCTCGACCTGGTGGAGCGGGATGCCCAGTACGCGGCCCACGTCCTTGATGATTGCCCGTGAAGACAGCCTTCCGAACGTGATGATCTGGGCGACCGCATCCTTTCCGTATTTTTCCCGCACGTAATCGATGACTTCTTCCCGGCGGTCATCCTGGAAGTCGATGTCGATGTCGGGCATGGAAACGCGATCGGGATTGAGAAAACGCTCGAACAGCAATCCATAGCGGAGGGGATCAACGTCGGTGATGCCCAGGCAATAGGCGACAAGGCTGCCTGCGGCGCTGCCCCTGCCCGGTCCCACCAGGATGCCCTTTTTCCTCGCGGCATTGATGAAATCCGCCGTGATGAGAAAATACCCGGGATATCCCATCCGGTTGATGACGTTGAGCTCGTAGTCGATGCGTTGACGGATTTCATCCGTTATCTTCGGATACCGTC
>JAJRXL010000269.1 GCA_024276335.1 Bacteroidota bacterium | reverse complement strand
TACGTGATAGCCGGGCCCTCGGATTTGAAACGGGAGGCCCAGTCGCGGCTGGATATCCTGCACGATTACTACCTCTCGGTCAATACTCTCATCCAGGTTGCCGCTCCAATCCTGGTTGGCAAGCGAAAAGAAGTACAGAAAGCGGTGCAGAGACGATGCCGCCACAATCACGTGTTTCTCCGATCCATGATGGAGTTGGTGGACGGGGTCGAAGTGTATCCTGTCGAAGGAGGATGGAGCGCGGTGATCAAGGTTTGGCTGATAGAGGATGAAGAGGAGTTTGTCCTTCAACTGCTGAAGGAACAGCACGTGCTCGTGCACCCGGGATTTTTCTATGATTTTCTCGATTCGGGAAATCTCGTGGTTTCACTGTTGACGGGGCTCGAGACATTTCGGAGCGGTGTCAAGCGGCTTGTTAAAGTTTTGCGCGACCAGTGACAGAACTTGGAGGAAGGAAAAAAAGAGCGATAATTTTTTAAAAATACTTTTTTGTTTCATAAATATTTTCTTATATTGCTCGTGGTATAGGATCAGCAAGAGGTTGAGGAAAGTTTCAACAGTGATGCTATAGCCGTTGAGAGTTGAGGAGCTCCCAACTGGCCCCAAAAAAACAAGACATCAAGATCATCCAAGAGGAGGGCACCCAATGGATATCTTTCCCCCACGTATTCGACCTTACGAACGTTTTCGTAAACCCCGGATAGTACTCTAGGTCAGGTGTAGGCTGATCGGAAGGTTGTGATCTTTTCGGTTTAGCGACATACGCACCTCACCTCGAGCCACTGCCAATCCTGTCTGAATATCCCCGAGGAGGGCAACCTATGGATATTCCCCAGATATCGTTACAGGTACGTCATAAACGTATGCCGCTTGCGGTAATAGGCGTGGACGGTGAGGTGTGTATGTTCGTTTCTGAATTTGCGCGACTTCAAGCCCAAACCTCCGCCGGTTCGGATGGAGGTTCGGCAATCACCTGGTGCGCTCAAGCGCTCTCCGCAACAATAGAATCACTCATTGACCTGATTGATTCCTTCACCCTGTCGTGTTTTCATCGAAGGTCTCCAAAAGACCGGACGGCAAGAACTCTTTGCCCGTATGAACAACCAACAAAGATGGAGGGCAAAACCATGGATTCGTCGTAAGCGCTCATTGTTCCAGCTATCGATAGCTCGAGCCTGTCGTTGGCGGTTTGACGGTGGAAACACACCGGTTAAGCCAGTTTATTCAAAACTTAACCTTCATGGAGGGCAACATGGATAGAAAGAAAATTGAACTCGAAGTACTTGACAGACAGGAAACTTCGAAAGTTACAGCGGACATTCGCCTGAAAGTTCGCAAACGCCCATTATTTACCGGGCTGGAAGATCACACGATCTCGCTGAAAGACGCCTCCGATATCACCCAGAATTTCCGCAAATGGGCAGGCAAGGATGCCATCAAGGGCGGGTTCTTCGGTATCGCCGCCGTTCGCCAGCTCCTTGCCCAGGAGGGCATCGTGGGCATGCGCTATTACTACGGCAAGGAAGATGACGGTCGCCCCGTCATGATCCTGGTAGGCGCCAAGCCGGACGGTAATGACCTGGTCGAGGGATTCATTCTCGAGCGCGCAATTCCGTGTCCGCCGTTCTGCGGCTGGCCGAACCCGCTTAACGGACAGGCCTGGGACGACTACGTGGGTGCGCCGGATGCGCCGAAAGTGCTGCCGCCCAAGAACACGAAGCCGGTATTTACGGGGCTGGAGCAGCACCTCATCTCTCTCGAAGAATCCAGCAAGCTGGCGCGCAACTACCGCGAGTCGGTCGACAAGGACGCCCCGAAGGGCGGTTACTTTGCCATCGCGCCGCTGCGGCAGTTGGTCAGCCAGGAAGGCATCGTCGGCATGCGTTACTACTACGCGATGGAGAACGACGGACGCCGCGTGCTGGTTCTCTGCGGTGTCGATGCCTACGGCAACGACCTCTTCGAGGGCTTCCTGATGGAGCGTGCGATTCCGTGTCCACCTTTCTGCGGTTGGCCCAATCCTCTTAACAGCTGACGCAGGTGGGCAGGTGCGGACGGCGACCATTTGTCTTTGACGCCTGATTTTTTATATTGTGGTGGAGTAACATCGATCTTGGATTGAAACAAGTACATAAACACCACGTAATTAGGC
>JAJRXL010000268.1 GCA_024276335.1 Bacteroidota bacterium | reverse complement strand
TACCCAAACAGGCCTTCCGGATGGGGCTGTCATTCTGACCAAAGAGGAGCGCGAGGAACTCGAACAGCGTGTAAACATGCTCTTGGCACGCATCAATGCGCACCTTTGAGGTTGGGCAGCTTCCTCGTGTTACCGAATGGCTGTAAACAGTTCTACTGATTCTGCATCCTAAGCGAGACACCGATGGAACAAAAAAGCATTCGCGTACGCATTTATGGAACTGAGTATCCGCTGAAGGTTGATGACGAGAATCTCACGCGCCAGGCGGCGGGGCTCATTGATTCTATGATGTCCGATATTCACGGGAAAATTCCCGACCAGCCCCCGATCACGCTGGCCGTACTCACGGCTCTCAACATCACGGAGACCCTGTTCAAGGAACAAGCCGATAAACAGAATGCGATTGCACCTATCGAGGAAAAAATCAAAAAAGCAATGACCATCCTTGATAAAAGCTTGGAAGGAACGACGTAGAACGCAGAAAGCGCTGTAAACGATTTCCCGCACCTCGGGCCAGAGTTACACGCGATAAAGAGAACCACACATTAAATAAAATGGGAATCTGACTCTGTGCATTAATTGCAGGCCTCAGTTCATCGCAAGATGAAATTCCGGTTGGATACGGGACAGAGGATTCAAGAAATGCACAGGCATTTACCCACTGTATCAAAAGAGGGTTCTTTTTATACCCGAGTAATTTTGGTTTCGAGGTGCGGGCTTTTTTTGGAGGATTGTTTACATGGAAATGGAAATATACGTTTTAGTGCCTATCGTGGTTTTTCTGTGCGGGATATTCCTCTACCTGGGATGGTATCTCAACCAGAAATCAAGCCAAGGCAAAATCGATTCCGCGGAAAAACAAGCGGAAAAAATAATCGCCGACGCGCAAAAGGAAGCGGAAAACCTCAAACGCGAAAAACTGATCGAGGTCAAGGATGAATGGTATTCTCGCAAGCAAAAGCACGACCGCGAGCTCCAGCGCCAAAGAAACAAGTTGCACGCCTTTGAAAAACAGCTCCTGGCCCGCGAGGAAAATCTTGACAAGAAACTCGATCTCATCACCAAGAAGGAAGCCGAGCTTCAAGCCCTGGAATCGAAACTCCGGAAGCGAGAACAATTACTCACTGAAAGGCACGAGGAGTACAAGAAGCTGATCGAGCAGGAAAACCAGCGACTCGAACAAGTCTCGGGACTGTCCATGGAAGAAGCAAAGAAGATTCTCATGGATAACATGGTCGATGCGGCCAAGCTGGAAGCGGCACAAAAGCTGAAAGAAATCCGCGACGAGCTGAAAGCCAACGTGAAAAAAGAAGCCCGGAAATTGATCATTCAATCCATCCAGCGCACCGCCTCCGATCATTCCGTGGAAACAACCGTCAGCGTGTTGAACATTCAGAACGACGAAATGAAGGGAAGGATTATCGGTCGCGAAGGGAGGAATATCCGGGCCTTCGAAGCTGCAACGGGCATCGACGTGATCGTTGACGATACGCCGGAAGCAGTGATCCTCTCCGGCTTCGATCCCTTCCGCAGGGAGGTGGCTCGCATCGCGCTGGAAACCCTGATTGCCGATGGCAGGATACACCCGGCCCGTATCGAGGAAGTCGTGCAAAAGACACGCGAGGAACTCGAGGAAGAGATCTTCAGGATCGGCGAGAACACCATGCTCGATATCGGTCTTCACGGGATCCACCCCGAGTTGATCAAGATGATCGGCAAGATGAAATACCGTTCCAGCTATGGCCAGAACCTGCTCCAGCATTCGATCGAGGTATCGTGGCTTTGCGGAATCATGGCGGCCGAACTCGATCTCGACCCGGTGTTGGCCAAGCGTTGTGGACTGCTGCACGATATCGGGAAATGCGTGGATCGTAACACGGAAGGGCCGCATGCCCTGATCGGCTACGATGTCACCAAGCGTTTTCGAGAAAACAAAGTGGTGGTAAACGCGGTCGGGTCGCATCATGAGGATATCGAAATGCTTTCGCCGTACGCCGCTCTCGTCCAGGCGGCGGACGCCATCAGCGGCGCAAGGCCCGGGGCCCGCCGGGAATCCCTCGAAGGGTACGTCAAACGCCTGGAGAAACTGGAGAAGCTGGCACAATCCTTCGAGGGCGTGACCAAAACGTACGCCATCCAGGCCGGCCGGGAAGTGCGCGTGATCGTGGAGCACGACCGGGTTGACGACGTCATGGCGGACCAATTGGCCGCGGACATCGCGGCGAAGATCCAGCAGGAAATGGAATATCCCGGTCAGATCAAGGTGACGGTGATCCGTGAGAAGCGATCCATCGCGTACGCGAAGTAATTTTTCCGCACATACGCTAGAATACCCAGTACGATGATTTGCCGTGTAGCGGTCACGGGTGGCTTTGGATCGGGCAAATCGACGGTCTGCAAAATCCTGGAAGAAAACGGCTATCCTGTCATTTCCACGGATCGTGTCGCGCGCGAAATGCTCCACGGCGACCAGAGCATTCGGCGGCAGGTGATCCAAACCTTCGGTGAATCGATCCTCGGTGAAGACGGCGAGATTGATCGGTCGAAACTGGCCACGCGTGTCTTTTCCAGTCCCGGGGATCTCCAACGGCTGGAGGATATCCTTCACCCGCCCACCCTCAAAGCGGTTGACGAGAGAATCCGCGATCTGTCCGGACAACATTCGATCGTCTTGATCGAGTCCGCCCTGATTTTCGAAACGGGAATAGAAGAGCTTTTCGATTTTATTATCGTGGTAGTTGCGGATACCGAGAAGATCCTCAACCGATACGCGGGCGATGCAGCAATCACGCGAGACCAGGTCCTTCGAAGAATCGCATCACAGATGCCTGCCGGGGAAAAGGCATCGAGGGCGGATTTCGTTATTCGAAACAACGGCACCTTGGAACAACTTCGAGAGAATACAAATCTTATCCTGGCCATAATCAAGGCGATGTGCGAGCGGTCATGACATTGTTCGAAAGATCTGAACGCATATTCTTCGAAACGTACCGGCGACTCCCGGTCAATATTATCAGTGGAAAGGGAGCGATACTCGTAGGCGATGACGGTTCCGAATACATCGATCTTATTGGGGGTATTGCCGTTAACAGTGTCGGTTATGGAAACCAGCGGGTGCTCTCTGCCATTACTGGACAAATGAACAAGTACCTGCATCTTTCGAACCTGTTCGTGCAGGAGCCACAGGTTCAATTGGCCGAGGCGCTTGCGAAGCACAGTGGATATGACCGCATATTCTTTACCAACAGCGGCACCGAGGCAATTGAAGCTGCCATCAAACTCGTTCGGAAATGGGGGGCCTCCTGCGGTAAACATACCCTTGTCGGATTTTCCGGCGCCTTCCACGGACGGACAATGGGCTCGCTCTCGCTCATGGATCGCGAAAAATATCGAGAGGGATACGAACCGTTCCTGCCGGGCGTGTTGCATCTTCCCTTTAACGACGAAGCGGCCCTTCGCACATCGATAAACGGGAACACGGCCGCGGTTTTTCTTGAATTCATCCAGGGCGAAGGTGGAATCAACAGCGCCGGTCGGTCTTTTGTCGAAACGTTGTTCGAATTGCGCGAAAGTCATTCGTTCCTGGTTGTGGCGGACGAGATCCAATCGGGGATCGGCAGAACGGGCAAGTTCTTTGCATTCGAACATTGGAACGTCCGGCCCGACCTGGTCGTAACGGCTAAGCCGATTGGCGGTGGAATGCCGCTGGGTGCGGTACTGGGGCGAGAAGAATTTGCTGCTGTCTATGGCATTGGAGGTCACGGAACAACCTTCGGCGGGAACCCGGTGGCTTGTGCAGCAGGCGTGGCCGTGCTCGAAGAGATCATCGAAGGAGGATTGATGGACAGGGCCCACGAGAATGGTGAATATTTCAAGCGGAAACTGCTGGGGATCAAAGAATCGAACCCTCGAAAAGTCAGGGATGTCAGGGGAATTGGTCTCATGCTGGGAATGGAGCTCGACGGACCGTGCCGGGAAATGACGAAGTACTGCCTGGACAGGGGACTCCTGATTACATGTACGCGCGACACCGTGCTCAGAATTGTTCCTCCTCTCGTTATCGAGCGTGAAGAAATCGACACGGCGACGACGATACTGGAAGAAGCCGTGCGAAGTCATGATTAATAGCCTATGAAAGATGACCTTGAGAATGTATTTTGAACTGACAGGGTAATCGCACACTTGCATATAAGCCTTACGGGAGGAGAATAGCGCGGTGTTTCGTTCAACGGAAGTACTGGTTATCGGTAGTGGTATCGCCGGGTTGTTTTATTCTATCAATGTGGCGAATTCCCTGCGGGTGACTATTGTCACAAAGAAGCAGGCTGCCGATTCCAACACGAATTACGCGCAGGGTGGAATCGCTGCCGTCTTTGATCCTGAGGATTCTTTCGAGGAACACATAAAGGATACTATCGAAGCGGGAGCGGGGTTGTGTCACCGTGACATCGTGGAGCTCGTCGTACGGGAAGGTCCGGAGCTGGTGCAAGAACTCATGCAACTTGGTGTTGAATTCACGCGGGAACAAAACAGGCTCGATCTGGGACGCGAAGGGGGGCATTCCCACAAGCGCATTGTGCATGCTAAAGATCTGACCGGTTGGGAGATTGAGCATGCGCTCCTGCAGAAATGCCGGGAACATCCGAACATCGAGTTGCTGGAGAACCACTTCGCCATCGATCTCATCACCGAGCACAACCTGAAGGAAAAGACCAAGCGCAACGATCGGATTCATTGCTGGGGCGCCCATGTTCTCGACCGCCAGTCGGATACCGTTGTGACTTTCCTGGCGAAAACAACCGTTCTGTGCACGGGAGGGGCGGGACGCGTGTACCTTCATACAACAAATCCACCCATCGCTACTGGCGACGGCATTGCCATGGCGTACCGTGCAGGGGCGCGGGTCGGGAACCTCGAGTTTATCCAATTTCATCCCACGACACTGTGCCATCCTGCGGCGGATTCGTTTCTTATCAGCGAGGCGGTTCGCGGGTTCGGTGGATACCTTCGGACGCGATCCGGCGAGCGGTTCATGCAGAAATACGACAAGCGCGGCGAGTTGGCCCCGCGAGACATCGTGGCACGCGCAATCGACGCGGAATTGAAAAAATCAGGGGATGAATGCGTGTATCTCGATCTTCGGCACCTTGATCCCGAAGAGGTCAAATCCCGTTTCCCCCATATTTACAAGCGCTGCATGGAGTTCAAGATCGATATTACAAACGAATACGTTCCCGTGGTTCCAGCCGCGCATTATATCTGCGGAGGTGTTGTTACGGACGAGTGGGCCCGGACCTCCATCGAGCACTTGTTTGCATGCGGAGAAGTTGCCAACACGGGGCTACACGGCGCCAACCGTCTTGCCAGCAATTCGTTGTTGGAAGCGTTGGTCTTTGCCGACCGGGCGGCGGAAAAAACAATAGCCGAGCGAGTGGATGCCCCGGATTCCAACTTGATCGAGGAATGGGACGATACGGGGACTTACAATACTGACGAGTGGGTACTTATTTCACATAACCGGAAGGAAGTCGCGACCATTATGTGGGATTACGTCGGTATCGTTCGTTCCACCTTGCGCCTCCAGCGAGCCCAGCGGCGGATCGATCTCATCTGGAAAGAATGCGAGGACTTTTACAAGAGGACCAAAGTGAATTCCGACCTCATCGAGTTGAGGAACATCGTGACCGTAGCCAGCCTTATCGTACGTTGCGCCCTCAGTCGCAAGGAAAGCAGGGGGCTGCACTACACGACGGATTACCCGGAACCGGATTCGACGAATCCTCCATCCGATACGATTTTCGAACAAGTACCTGTTTTTTAGCCAGTACTCGAATATATCCTGTTTTCGTGTCTCCACTGGATAGTACTTTACGCAGTGATGGGATTCCACGAGAATGAAAAGGGAAACATAACCGGGGAGCGGTCGATACTTGTTACATGTTTGCCGCTCTTGCTTGTAGTGGTGGTATTAAGCACGGGAAACGCGCAGGAACGGAAATCAATTGAAGGTGTCGTTTTGAACGAACGGAACGAGCCGCTTGCCGGGGCCAATGTCGTGCTTCTTCAAACGGGACTGGGCGCTGTCGCCGGCGAGGATGGCAAGTTCGCGATTCGCTTCGTCCCAAAGGGCAGCTATACATTGAAGGTTTCCATGGTCGGATACGAAAGCAGGGAAATCCGAAACGTCGTTCCGGGAGAGGCAAAAGCGTTGCGGATCGTGCTCAGGGAGGAACCAATTCCAACGGGAACGGTGGAAGTGACCTCCCGCAGAACGGCACGTTCACAGAGCGATACACGCACCAGCGTCCAGGCCATGAAACCCCGTGAAGTCAAGAATCTCCCCGGCGCCGCCGAAGACGTGCTTCGGTCATTGCAGGCTCTGCCTGGCGTCCTCTCGCCCAACGATTTCAGTTCGCAGCTCATTGTACGCGGCTCCGGCCCCGATCAGAATCTCATCCTCATGGACGAGGTGGAAATTTTCAACCCGTACCGTTTGTACGGTGTCGTCAGCATGTTCAACCCCGAAACGGTGTCTGAAATCAGTCTTATCACCGGCGGATTTCCGGCAAAGTACGGCGATCGCCTGTCGGCAGTGTTGGATGTAAAAAACCGGGAAGGCGCCGTGGATGCCAACTTTCACGCCAACTTGAATACCAGCTTGACCAATGCCAACCTCGTGTTGGAAGGGAGAACGGGAATCGGTGACCAGGGAGCCTGGTTGTTTTCCAGCCGGAGAACGTATTACGATCTCATCATCGGACCGATCGTAAAGAATTTAAAATTGGTCGATGGGGATGTCTCATTCCCGAATTTTACCGATGTGCAGGCGCGTCTATCCTTTGGTCCATTCGAAGGACACAAGTTTTTTGTCAATGCCGTCGCAAGCCGCGACGGTGTCGATATTGTCTCCGGCGCCGGTCGTACGAACCCGGACAGCGTAACCGTCTTCAACACCACGTACAATTACACATCCAGTCTTACCTGGAACTGGGTGCCTTCCAGTTCCCAACTGAACAGTGTGACGCTTTCCTGGTATCGCAATGACGGCAGGACCGTTTTCGAGGGATGGGTGCTCGATCCGGCTCTGAACAGGGACGAGTTCAAGGATATTCAAAACGACAGTCTCAAGGCGCTTATCAAACTCTTCAACCTGAATTTCTACTCGGATTTTTCAATACAGAAATTCAGTTTGAAAGACAATTACAGCCTGTCGCATGCATGGGGTCTTTTTGAGACGGGCTTTGGTGTAGAATGGATAACCGGTGACCTGTTCTTCAAACTGGACATGGATGATGAACTCAAAGCCCTGATTCAGAGCAACCCGCGTCATTCAGCAATCGTGGATCAAACGAAACAGGTGCAGAACTACGCCAAGCTTTATACGTACGTGCAGAATCGTTTTGCAATCGGCGAACGGCTCCACGTGCTCCCCGGCTTGCGACTCGATTACTACGGCCTCATCGATCGTATCGTCGTTTCGCCACGGTTGCAGTTCTCGTACGCGTTAGGCCCGCTCACCACGATCAGAAGCTCCTGGGGCGCGTACTACCAGTCTCCGGGGTATGAAAAACTGGTGGATCAAAGACAGTTCTTCGATTTCACGGGCGGGAACCTGAACGGACTCCGGCCGGAAAAGGCTATTCATTATATTCTCGGGATTGATCGATGGCTCGATGAAAAGTGGCTGGTAAACGTCGAGGGGTATTACAAGGATTTTACGGACCTTATCGTACAGCAAAAATACACGACGCGTACCTGGGAAGCCTCGCTGACGAATCGGAGTGATCCGCACAATCCGTCCTCGTGGACGGCGCCTTATCAGGTCGAACGCGACTCGTTAACGGCGGTACCCGTTAACGGTTCTTGGGGAGAAGCGTACGGACTGGAGTTCACGTTGGAAAAGCGCAACAAGAGCGTGGACGACCGTCTTTCCGGGTGGGTCACCTATGCACTGGCGTGGGCCCAACGCTACCGTGACGGCGCCGTCATCCCTTTCAATTATGATCAGCGCCACACGGTCAATATCGTGATGAATTACAGTGTGAATGATTGGCTGACGCTCGGAGCGTACTGGCGTTTCGGCACGAATTTCCCGTACACGGAACCCGTGGGTGTGCGGGCACGAATCGTACGGCAAGACGGCACGCCAACGATTGCGACGGACTTTGCAGGGAAGGCGATCCTTGATGTAGATTACGGGAATGAAAGCAACATCAACCAGGAACGATTACCGTTGTATCATCGCCTGGATTTTCGGGCTACTGCGCGAACGCTGTTCTGGGGAATGCGATGGGAATTCTATCTCGATATTATCAATGTTTATAACCACAAGAATATTATCCAGTACCAGTTTTTCGTCCAGTCGGACGGTTCCCTCGGCAGACGCGATATCGGGATGTTCCCCATCGTTCCTACAATAGGATTCAGCGCAAGGTTTTGAATATATGCAAGAAGTTCTTGATCAGATCAACCTGTACACTGTCAGTCAAATCACCCGGGAAATCAAGACCATTCTCGAGACTTCCTTTGCTGACATATACGTGACCGGTGAAATATCGAATTTCCGGCGTCATTCTTCGGGGCATTTGTACTTCACGTTGAAAGACAAGAACGCCCAGATTAGCGCGGTCATGTTCAAAGGAAACGCGTATTCGCTGTTCTTTTCACCCGCCGACGGAATGGAAGTTCTATGTCGGGGCGATTTATCGGTCTATGAGCCTCGGGGGAATTACCAGTTGCTCGTACGGGAAATGGCTCCGCGTGGCGCGGGAGCATTGCAGGTTGCTTTCGAAAAGCTGAAGCGCAAGCTGTACGAAGAAGGGTTGTTCGACGAGGACAGGAAGAAACCCTTGCCGAAATACCCGGAACGCATCGGCATCGTCACATCGCCGACCGGGGCTGCCGTTCGGGATATGATCAGCGTCATACAGCGACGGTTCCCGGTGGCCCGGTTGATCCTGGCGCCGGTTGCCGTTCAGGGGGCCCCGGCCGCATCCGAAATCGCCGAGGCCATTCGAAGGTTCAACGAGGAAGGGGATATCGACGTGCTTATCGTGGGAAGAGGTGGGGGCAGCCTTGAAGACCTCTGGGCTTTTAATGAAGAAGTAGTGGCGCGGGCCATCGCCGAATCGACTATTCCGGTTGTCAGCGCGGTTGGGCACGAGGTTGATTATACGATAGCGGATTTCGTTGCCGACGCCAGGGCTGCGACACCGAGCATGGCAGGGGAGATCGTTGTTCCCGATCAACGGGAGTTACTTGAGACTCTTTCCAATTTTTCCTATACTTTAACAGCCCTCATGGACAGCAAGCTCAAGGACCGTCGGCAAGCGGTAACAGCCTTGCTGAGACATCGGGCTTTGCTTCGTGCCCGGGAGATCGTACGTACGGGGATGCAGCGCGTGGACGAACTCGCGCGACAACTGGAAACAGCGAGTAATCATCGGGTATCGATGAAGGATATGCGGTTGCGTGAACTTCAGGCGGTCATTCGCCAACACAACCCGGAATTGTTATTGAGGAAAGGATACACGATTACGCGTAAGAGGGGAAACGTGCTTAATGCTGTCGCCGGAATTACCCCGGATGATATCTTGGACGTGGAGTTTATAGATGGAGAAGCTCACGTTGTAGTTCAATCGACGGTGAAGAAGTAATGGCGAAAAAATCCGAAGAATCATCCCTGACATTTGAGGAAGCCCTTGAACGCCTTTCTGCCGTGGCTGATAAGCTGGAATCCGATGATGTGACGCTGGAGCAGTCACTGCAATATTACGAGGAGGGAATTCGGCTGACGAACGTATGCCTGGAAAAGCTCACGCGGGCTCAGCAACGGCTCAAGGAATTAAAGGAACAGAGCGACGAATTGTTTGAAACGATTGAAAAATTGGAAAGCTGAAAAGGCGCAATATGAAAACGAACAAGAAGTTATTTGCGGCAATAAACTATCCCGATGATTTACGCAAACTGGAAATCAGCGAGCTGCGGACTGTGTGTGAAGAGGTTCGGGAGTTT
>JAJRXL010000267.1 GCA_024276335.1 Bacteroidota bacterium | reverse complement strand
GCATGGTATCTAATGAAAAAAGCACTATTTTATCGCCGCTGGGGTGACGTTCATGAATACCACCCGCCATCGACGGAACCGAAGGATGTCACCCATCAGTGCGATGTACAGAGAAACTATAAGGGATCGCGCAATTGTGTCTATTTTTGCATCCGAAGACAACGTGCCATTGGCAAAGATTCTGGTCGTGGACGATGAAAAAGTCATCTGTGACGCCATCGCCCGCCAGCTCCGCGACGTGGGATACTTCGTGGAAGCCGTGTACAGCGGACCCGCAGCCATAGAGAAAATCAGCGCCGAGACCTACGACGTGGCCATCATCGACATCCGTATGCCCAAGGTCAACGGCTTCGGCGTCTTGCGCGAACTCCAGGAGCACTCCCCGGGTACCAAGGTCATCATGATGACGGCCTACGCAGACATCCGCTCGGCCGTGGATTCAATCACGCTCGGCGCCGTGGATATCATTTCCAAACCGGTAGACATCGACGAAGTCATCATGACGATCTCCCGGTCGCTCAACAAGTAGTCGCAACGCTTCAGGCGCTCTTCCCGTTCTTACCGTACAACTCCAGGATCCTCGTCAACCGTCCCCCTATTTCGCGGACGTTAATGGGTTTCCCGATGAAATCCACGCACCCCGCTTCCAGGCAGGCGTTGCGGTTTTCGTCGTGTGCGTACGCGGTGATCACGACAACCGGAAGATGTTCCAACCCCGGTGTGCTCCGGATAACCCGCGTCCCTTCGATACCGTTCATTCCCCCCGGAAGATTGATGTCCATGAGGACGAGGCAGATGGTTTCCTCCTTCAGGATGTCAAGCCCTTCTTCCACGGACGCGGCCTCGACGACGGTGAACTCCTTGCGCAAAGCGGCCTTCATCAGTTCGCGCATCGGCGCCTGGTCCTCCACGTAAAGTATTTTACGCTTTTCCATGTCCTCCACCTGACGTTGACGCGTAGAGGTCGATGATACCGGTTGTGCTGTAGTCATAGTGCATATAACGTGTTCGTGTCTGATATTATTCCAAGTACCTTGTCAATAACTCGCTGTTCTGCGTCACGGTACGCGGACCGTCTCCAAGGTAGTCCCTTTTTTTGCCTCTTTCCCGTCATTCCTCATCGCGCAAAAAAATGGTGCGTCGCATGTAAAGCGCGCACCCTCCCTATCAATAAAAATACATTTCACACGCGCTCGTCAAAGCATTTTTTTCGCGATTGTTGTAAATTCTACAGTGGAGTCTCGGGAGGATCGACACGGTGCCCGTCGACATCCGGGCGGCACGAGGGAATAACCTGAATCCATTGCCCCGTGTGTGTCATCA
The DNA here is from genome assembly GCA_024276335.1 of Bacteroidota bacterium. GTDB lineage: Bacteria > Bacteroidota > Ignavibacteria > SZUA-365 > JAADGX01 > JAADGX01. Next base: position 4,495 of record JAJRXL010000267.1, on the reverse strand, counting down.
TATCCAAGAGCGGGCGTTCCCGCTCCCACCGGAGAACGACAACCCGTTCACGGAGGGGAACCCTGTTTCAAACGGAGAATCACTACGAATGAGACCTCTTAAAATATTCCTTCCCCTCGCTCTGGGCGCAGGCGGCGGCTTTGCCTACTGGTATTTTATCGGCTGTGTCAGCGGCACCTGCCCCCTTACCAGCCAGTGGTGGACCAGCACCGCCTACGGGTTGATTATCGGGGCGACCTTCCTGCTGGGAGGCAAGAAGCCTTCCAGGAATTGACCCGGCGGCAGTTTCCTTCGCGGTCACCCGTCACCCCCGAGACGGTAAGGGTAACACGCGCGGATAAACATAGTTCGACTATTTTTCATACAGGAGATTTTATGCGTGCTTTTAGATTTGTTCTCCCCCTTTTGCTTACCGCCTTCTTTACACAAGGGTGTTCCGGCGACGGCAAGATCAAGAACATCACCGTGCAGGAGCTCAAAGCAAAGCTCGACGCCACGGATTCACTGGTCGTGTTGGACGTCCGCACTCCGCCCGAACTCGAAGGCGAACTGGGCAAGCTCAGCGGAGTTATCAACATCCCCGTCCAAGTCCTGGAACAACGCTGGAAAGACCTTGAGCAATACAAGGACCGGGAACTCTATATCATCTGCCGCAGCGGCAACCGTTCCCGTAAAGCCGCCGGCATCCTCGCCAAGCACGGCTTCAGGGTTTACAACGTGGAAGGCGGGATGAAGGCCTGGCGAAAGGCATTCGGAAACGCGAACAAGTAACGGCGCCTCCTTTCCTCCCTCGAATTCGCGCGGAAGCCGCGCGGAAAGCGGGCGGAGGTGCGGTCAGCGACGACTTCGGCGAAGGGTCAGGCACGAAAACCGATAAGACACTCGGAGCAGTGGTTGCGGTTGCACAATTCCCGGCAAAGTTCAAGCGCTCCCTGTTCGTCGCCGCTGTTCCACGGCCGGGGAATGCCGAGATCCTCCAACACACGCCGGGCCGGTGAATGCGGGGCACGGAAAGGATACGAGCAAAAAAGACGCAACGCCGTCGCTCCCGGCATCGCTTCCCGTAACGACAGCCAGGGAAGCAATACGTTGACAAGCATCGCACGAAGGCGCGTGTCTCCGAGGAGGGATTCACGGCATCCGAACGGCTGAAAAAGCCCGCAGACCCTCGACAAGAGCGCCTTGGCGCTCGGCCTCTCCCGCCCGAGTCTGAACACCTTCCCGCGCCAGTCTTCGTCCAGGAATCGCGGTATCCAGAATGCCAGCACACGCAAACGCCTGCGGGGTCGGTTGGAAGGGCGCACACCACCGATTACCCACCGAACGGACGGCAGGCGCGCAACACGACGCCGGACGCGGTCAACCGATCGTCGCCATTCGGCCCTCTCCTCGAAGGGAAGTGTGGAAACGACCGCGTGCTCCAGGCCCGCGGCGACAGCCAGTGCGGGAAATAGCTCTTCGTCCGAAAAACCCGATACCTTCCAGAATGAAAGGGGCAGCTCGTGAGCAAGGCGCTGCATGGGGTCGGCGTTGGCTGCGTACCCCAGCGACCGGGCGCAGTATTCGTACAACACCTGGAATTCATCCTCCCCGGAGGTCGTCACCATCCGCCACCGTTCTTCCATCTCCGCCCGCTTGCGCTCGAAGCGGGACGCGGCCATGCAGGCGAGCACCGCGCGCTTTTCTTCCAGCGGAACGGCATCATTCCAGGATCTGCACAACAACCCGCCTTCGTCATTCCGCGCCTGGGTCACTGCTTCCTCCAACGCGGACCGGAAGGCGGCGGTCATCTGGGAGGAAAGGACAATCTCCACGGGCGGCGCAAACGCCGAGGAGCGGGCAGCAGAACGGAGGCCGCCCCGTTCTCCATTCCCCGACCACAGGACGACATGGAGCAAGACGTTTCCATAGGCAGGGTCCAGATGGTGGCGGTGACGGCGCCAGTCGTCTGGGTGTTCGTGGATCTCGATATCTCCCTGGAGAACCCGGCCGTTTATTTCGACAACCGCGTCGCGGATATCGGGGCCGGCGTACCGGCCGCGTCTCCCGGGCTTCACGATCCTCACCAGGCTTCCGTCGCGGGAATTAAAGACCCGGCCCGGCACCGCCTCGCGATTCCAAAGCGCCTCGACTATGACTTCAGGGATACGGTACCTGCGTTCATGCACTGTGTACGCGTTCCTTCCGTGATCCGTCGTCAGGTATTGGTACTGGTATTCGCGCACAGTCATGAGCCTTCTCCCCACTCGCGAGATATTGTCTTTGCCGGAAATGTACGACCTTTTCCGTAAAATGTAAATCCCCCTTTCCGAAAAAACCGCGAGCGGATATTCCCCGACGATAAATGATCGGTGGGTAACGGCGATTTACGTACGGGCGTATGCGTGTACGTGCGAAGAACAAAACAGGGTTGAAACGTTCCAACGTTAAAACGTTTTCTTTCTTGAGACGTGCTTCGGATTTTGTCGTTCGTGTTTCGGGCGTGAGCCGGTTTCTACTTGTGTCTCGCGAGGTTCCTCGTCTGCGATCAGAGGCCCAAAACCGTCACTTTCTGTTACCCGTGCCTTCTCTCCCTGTCCAACTTTTTACATTTTACTTTTTACTTGAATCACACGCGGGCCGCGTCCTGGTTCGCCGGCCTCCTAAAACCCGTAACCTCAAACCTTGAATTTCCTTCAGGGCGTAAAACTGAATCCAGCGCGGAAAAACACACCGTCCAGCTTGACTGGTTCGGGACGATCCGTCATGTACCGGTCGGGGATGCGGTAGGTAATGTCCGGATCGTCCGCGTCCTCGAGGTGGAAGTTCCAGGTTTCGGCGACGGAAGCAATCTGGTAGCCGGCCATGAGAAAGACGTGGTTGTAATCGCCCGTGTAAATCTTGATGCCCATGCGGGTCGTTAAACCCACGAGGAAATTCGACACCACGGTCATCGGCGAACCGGCGGGGTAGCTGTGGCCGTCGGGAGCGAGCAGGAAATAGTCGTTCTCGTCTGTGCCCCCGACCGTTCCCATGTCGCCCCAGATGGAGTAGCCGTGGAGGCCGATACCGAGAAACGGGGCCACCGGACTGCCTTCCCGCCTGTACTCGGGCTCGAAGACCAGGGCGCCGCTGACGGAATTGAACGAAGACGAGAAAACGTTCAACGCTCCTTCGAGCAGGAAATTCATGCGGAACGGCTGGTCGGGAGCGAAAACGAGAACGCCCAGGCGCCCACCGAAGGTAACGGCGTTCTCACCGGCTTTCTGATCGAATTCGAACACGCTGGGAACGCCGCTCGCGTCCAGCTCGGGACCGGTTTCGATGGAAATCGTTTTCGCCCGCATGCGAAAGGGTTCGGAGCCGATGAACACCTGCCCCATGGGATGGAACTCGACCTGGGCCTGCGCAACATGCCCCGCGCAGAGCATCGAAATGACGAGATACACGGCACGTTTCATGGCGCTCATCCCGTGTGCTCCGCCGCCCGTATCCGCATCGAGGCAATGTAGGCGGCGTAATCGTCGGAGGAAAAGACCGCCGAGCCCGATACCGCCATGTCCATGCCCGCCCGGTGCAACGCGCCCACGTTTTCCACCGACACACCGCCGTCCACCTCGATGAGGAGGTCGCCCCGCCCAGCCCGCTCGCGCAGGGACACGACCTGTCGCACTTTCTCGTAGGAGCGCTCGATGAATCGCTGCCCGGCGAACCCGGGGTTCACCGACATGACCAATACGAGGTCCACGTCGGCGATGACGTCTTCCAGCGTCGCTACCGGCGTGGCGGGATTGAGACTTACGCCCGCCTTCATACCGAGATCGCGAATGGCATGCACTGTGCGGTGGAGGTGCGGGCACGCCTCCTGGTGCACGGTCAGGATGTCCGCCCCGGCCCGGGCAAACGCCTCCAGGAACCGGTCGGGATCCGCGATCATCAGGTGGACGTCCAGAGGAACACTCGCCGCTTTCTTGATTGCCTCGACCACGAAGGGGCCGATGGTGATATTGGGGACGAACCGGCCGTCCATGACGTCGACGTGGAGCATGTCGGCGCCGGCCGCCTCCACCGCTGCGATTTCCTCTCCCACGCGGGAAAAATCGGCGGAAAGCAGCGACGGAGCGATGAAAAGTTTGCGCGCGGCCATCATTGCCCCCCTTCCTTAACGGGAACCCTGGTGAAGACGAGATCGGCGGGCGACCAGCGGTTCATTTCCGCGAACCTCTCCCCGTCGATCCGGGTGACCTTGCCATCGGCGGAGCGGATGAACGCAACGAGAGAGAGTGTGCTGTCCTGCATCCTGAACACCATTTCCGTGCGGAAAGACGCTTTCCCCTCCACGGTGGTATCCTTGTAAACCACGTACGCTGTATCAGCAAAACGCCAGCGCCAGGGCTCGGCCTGAAGCAGGCCCTCCTGGCGCAGGTTCGCCACGTGGTCGGCATTGAATTCCACCTTGGCCCCCGTGGGACTGACCCACTGCCCTACAACGCGTTCTTCAGGATCGGGCCCGCAG
>JAJRXL010000266.1 GCA_024276335.1 Bacteroidota bacterium | reverse complement strand
GCGTTCCCGCTGCTGCGCAAATTCCAACCGGAGTTGATCCTGGTGTCGGCCGGGTACGACGGCCACTGGAACGATCCCCTCGCGCAGTTGAACTTCACCTTGATGGGAATCCATGCCCTAGTAAAAGACCTCGTCGCGTCGGCGGATGAATTGTGCCGGGGAAGGATTGTCTTCACGCTCGAAGGCGGGTACGACACGGACGTCTTGAAACTCGCCGTGGTCAACACTTTTTTCGCGCTCCTGCGCGCGGGCGAGGCGCTCGACCCGCTGGGCGGGCCCCCTACTCCCGAACCCGATATAAGCAGCATCGTGACACGGTTAAAGGAACTTCACAACCTCGCATGAACGCGGCGCCATGACAACCGAAGGGTTTTCCAACGTCATCGGGTTCGACGACGTCCCGTTTTCGCACCACCACTCGGGCGCGGTTCCCGTCGTGGGAACGGTGTATGCCCAATCGCGCCTGGACGGCATACTCATCGGGAAAATCGAAAAAGACGGTTTCGACGCCGCCTCCCGCCTGGCCGATCTCATCACTACGTCGAAATTCGCCGAACACGTGCAGCTCGTCATGCTGCAGGGTATCACGTTGGGAGGTTTCAATGTCGTGGACGTCTTCGAATTGAATGCGCGGCTGCAAATCCCGATCCTGGTCATCGCGCGTCATGAACCGGACATGGACAGAATACGGCAAGCCCTCCTCGCCCATGTACCGGGCGGGGCCGGGAAATGGACGATCATCGAGGAGCTGGGGCGGATGGAGCGCGTCGGCAACGTGTACATCCAGCGCGTGGGACTTTCGCGCGAGCAGGCAACCGAGACGATCAACCGTTTCAGCATCCACGGAAACATCCCCGAACCCCTGCGCACGGCCCACCTCTTCGCCGGTGCCCTGGCGGAAGGCGTCAGCCGAGGGAAACCGTGAGCGCTTGACTTTCACTTTGACAGTACCTATATTAGCCATCCCCTACCTTGTGCCCTCGTCCAATCGCTGACGAGGCTTGAAATGGCTCCCACCCGGGAGCCGTTTCTTTTCCCCGCCCGGTAACGTATCTTCCGTACGAAGCGGTTCTCTCACTTCACATCCCTGACAACTTCGGAGGATACCATGAAAAAAGCGATCATGTCGTTTATCCTTTTGTGCTCGTGTTTTGCGTTCCCCGCGCGGGGACAGGACTTCCACGAGGAAATCACCACCCACATCGGTTTGGGGGTGAGCTTCTCGCCGCTGAGCCTGTTCACCAACGGGTCGGACTTCATCTCGATCAGCCAGTATCCCACGCCTGCGCTCTACATTCCCATGAAGGTGGGCAAGTCTTTCAGGTTCGAGCCGATGATCTGGTACACCCGTGCTTCCTCCGGCAAGGAGTACAAAATCACAACGACATTGTGGACGCTCGGAGCGGGGATTCTCTACCTGTTTCCCGCCGAAAAGGAGAACAGCAAGGTGGAGTTCAGCGTTGGGACGCGCTTTACCATCAACATTGGGGGCGAGACAAGAACAGGTCCTTTCCTGGACGAGAGTGATTCCTACACGATTTTTTCGATGGGGATTGTCAATGGCGCGGAGTATTACTTCACGCCGCGGTTCAGCCTGGGCGGCGAGCTGATGCTCTTTTACAAAAAGAACACCGACACTTCCGCCTCGCTGGTCTCCATCGGGACGGCGTTCTTCATACGCTGGTTTTTCAATTAGGCTTTGCGCGTCACGGCGCGACATCCACTCCCGGAACAACGGGAACCGGGAAAAGCGGCGCCGCCCTCGCCGGTGGAAGAATGAACGAAGGGAGGGCGGTGCTGAATGGTTGATGAACTGGTAGATTGGCGAATTACCGAATTGGCAATTATGAAAGCATCTGCATTTCCGGGTGTTATATCAACTGTGAAGTGTCGCTCTGAACTTGATCCATAATCCAATAACAAAGACATGGATTCCCGCTTTACTTTCCGGGGAGTTATGACACATGTAGCCCTGAGCAATGTGGCCACGAAGCGGCCGCCCTTCGACTACGCGCAGGGCTACAGGATACCGTAGCAATGAGCGGAATCCCAAAAGGTCCAAGCCGCCCTTCAACTACGCTCAGCGCTACAAAATACCGTAGCAGTGAGCGGAGTCGAACTGCGGAGTTGGAGCTCCCGGCGCTATCAATTATCTTGCCCCCGCTATGATTCTTCAGCTAATGCCCGCATTCTCTTTCGCCATTGGGACATTGATCTTTGCCCTCATGCTGTGGATGAGCCTCGTATCCTACCGGGAAAATGAACGGCGGGCGGGATTACGCGCCCTGGTCCTTTCCGTGGCGCTGCCCGCCCCGTTCATAGTTTCCGCCCTGGTTCACTTCCCTCACCACGGGATCGTTTCCGCCGTGCTTTCAGCCCTGGCGGCCCTGTTCGTTATTATCCTGTTTTTCCCGGTCAGTACCTCGCTTCTGCTGGAAGACAACACACCCCGGCGGAGATTCGACGAACGCGACGTGATGTTTTCACGCCGGCTCCTGGTGCCCGGCACGGAAAGGTTCAGGGAGTATTACGCTTCGCGCCCGGAAAAGGAAGCTCTCGATAACCGGTTCAGGGAGAAACCCGGACTCCTCGAGAAAGGAGCGAAATACTACGACCCCTTGCAGTTCTCCGCCGCGGACGCCGGTTTCACGGCGGTGGAGAAGTTCGCTTCCATCGTCGATGGATGCCCCGCGCCGAACCGCGTCGAGGTTCAGCCGGACAGGGCCGCGCGATTTATCAAGAACTGGGCGCGAATACTCGGCGCGCACTCCACCGGAATTACCGAGCTGCGCGACTACCACCTCTACAGCACGGTCGGCCGGGGGACTGACTACGGTAAGGAGGTCGCGCTCGACCATCGCTTCGCCATCGCCTTTACCGTGGAGATGGACAAGTCCATGATGGATCATGCTCCATACGGTCCCACGGTGATGGAGACCGCCCGGCAGTACCTCAACGCGGGCGCAATAGCCGTCCAGGTGGCACAGTTCATACGAAATCTCGGGTATTCCGCCCGTGCCCATATCGACGGGAACTACCGCGTGATCTGCCCCCTCGTGGCGCGCGACGCGGGCCTCGGCGAGATCGGCAGGTTGGGCCTGCTCATGACCCCGCGGCTCGGTCCCCGCGTGCGTATCGCCGTGATAACCACGGACATACCGTTATCACCTGATACCCGGCACGTCGACGCGTCGGTCATCGACTTCTGCCGGCGGTGCAAGAAATGCGCCGAAGTCTGCCCGAGCCGGGCCCTGCCTTTTGACGACCGCCGCCCCGTGGACGGTGTGCCGCGATGGAAGCTCAACTCCAATGCGTGCTTCGCGTACTGGTGCGCCGCGGGCACCGACTGCGGCCGCTGTGTTCGAGTCTGCCCCTATTCCCACCCCGACAGCCGCCTGCACAACCTCGTCCGTGCGGGTAACCGTATCTCACCCCTCTTCCGCGAATTCGCCCTGAAAATGGATGACTTTTTCTACGGCAGGAAACCACCCCCGCTGCCGGTAGAAGAATGGATGATGGGAGAGCGATGCTGAATGTTGGATGCTGAATTGATTAGAGGATTGGCGGATTGGTGGAG
>JAJRXL010000265.1 GCA_024276335.1 Bacteroidota bacterium | reverse complement strand
TCAAAGGCGAGACCCCCCATTCCGGAAATCCATGACAAGGGATCGTCCCGCATCGTTGCTTCACATCGCTTTTTCTGATAGTTTATGGTTTGTTTATTCGCCAAACGAGAATCAGAGCCAAAATAATATGCATATTTCAGATCATATCCCATCCGTATGCCGGCACTTCGTGCTGGCAGCCATGCTAATCGTCGTTCTGCACGATGCGGCCTCGGCCCAGGGCGTCAACCCACGCGTTTCCGCCGACTCTCTTACCTTCATCGCCACCTGCCCCGATCCCGTGGTACTCACGTACGATCCCGACAGCGGCCGATACGGGGAAGAGCCGTTTTCGCTCCAGGCGACGATCCAGAACACCAGCGGTGTGCTGCTGGACAGCGTCTATGGAATATGCTTTTACGACTGGCGATTGACCACACCAACGGGAGCCTACGCGAGCATGGATCCGCCCGCACTTATACGCATGCGCATCGGCGCGCTGACGTGGAAAGATTTTACCGTGCGCCCCGGGGCCTTCCCCAACGGTGATACACTGCGGTTCGACATGTTCATCTACGGGAAAAAGATCGACACGGTTTACTGCCCGATTGAAATCCGCATCGGTCCTTGGGGAGGACATCTCGTTCCCAGTTGCAACGGGCCGTTCCGGTTGCAAAAACGACCCTACGGTTACTCTCCGAACCCCTTCCGTGTATCGCTGGTCGTTACCGATACAAGCACGGGCACGGCGCTGAATCCACGGGCGACCATTCTCCTCCCGCCCGGCGCCTATCTCGCGCCCGGAGAGACGGCGACGAAAGCCTTCGCCGACAGCGCCCTTGCCCCGGGAGAAGTCGATTCGCTCGCGTGGTACGTGTACGCCGAACTGACCAGCACGGAACGCGAGCTCGATATCCGTTTCGACACCTATGCCGACAACGCGGGCCACGTGGAATGCGCGCATATCGTCCGGGTTCCGCCCCTCAAACCGCCCTACTTCTCGCTCGATTGCCAGGCCCCGGAACGCCTGACGGCGGGCGATACGACCTACGTGGAGAATCCCTTCACGGTGCGGGTATCCATTGCCAACCGGGGCAACATGCCCGCTTCTTCCATCAGCGCGGGGCTCATACTCCCGCCCGGCCTGCACATCGTGGACACGTTGCCCGCGTGGCGCCCGGCTCTCCCCGATTCCATCGGCGGCTCCGATTCCGCCCGGGTGCAATGGCTGGTGCGCGCCGACCGCCGCTTCCAGGAGGATTTCGATCTCGTCACCGTTCGTGTCGCGTCGCGCGAAACGGACACGGTGAAATGCACGCGCTACATCGTCGTGCCGCCGATCATCCTCCAGGGCGACAAGTCGATCGCCATCCTTCATCCGGACGACAAGGACCGCTGGGTCAGGAATTCCGACCAGAACATCCGGTGGACGTCGAAACACGTTCGCAAGGCCCGGATCGACTACTCATACGACGGCGCGGTGTGGTTCAACGTCAAGGATAACATCGACTCCACCGACCGGGTGGTGCCGTGGCGCCTTCCCAACCTTGCCTCGCGCACCGTGTTCCTGCGCGTGGTTGACAAGGAAACCCCGATGATATTCGCCATCAAGACCTTTCGCATCCGCGAGCGCGTCACGCTGTCGCTGGCCCCGGACACCATTCACATGGGCGTCTTCCCGGGGTCGGCGGGCCGCGACACACTCGTCTCCGTCACGTTGTCCCCGGACACGGCGGTCGGCTGGCAGATCATCGCCGGCAATCCCGCCGTAACCCGCGTTCCATCCACCGGCAAGGGGAGCTCCGTGGTACGCCTGGGCGTCGATCCAAGCTCCTTGAGCAAGGGGCGGCACCTGCTGCGCGCCACCGTGGACGCGAACGCGGCCAACGGCGAGCAGGATGTCTTCATGATCGCGGAGGTCGGGCCGGAAATCACGCTCCGTGCCTTCCCGATAAACCTGGTTTTTTCCGCCTACCAGTACGATACGCTCCCCCGTACTGACCGGCTCCAGATCACATCGGTGGGAGCCGACAGCATTCCGTGGCGGGCAGGCACGGATGTGCCGTGGTTGGATGTGACGCCTGATCACGGGTTCACGCCCTCGGTGGTCAGGGTGCGCGCAAAGACGACCAGCCTATCGCGCGGCAATCACAACGGCTCAATCCTGTTCGACGCGTACACGCGCAATTCGCCCATCCGCATCCCAGTGCTGTACACCATCATCAAGTACCCCGAGCTGGCCGTTCCCATCGATACGGTAAAGTTCATGGCAGCAGTGAACAAGGAGCTGCCGCGGCCTGTCAGCGTGCACATCTCCAACGCGGGTGACGGACAATTCTCGTTTACCATTTCCGATACGATTTCCTGGCTGAACGTGACCCCGACCGCGGGATCCATGAACACGAACGTGATCCTGGTCCCGATCACTACGAACCTGCCCGTCGGATACTACCACGGTTCGCTTCTCTTCCAGGGCGAATTTCGCAATTCTCCCTTTTACCTCCCCGTGATGTACCGTATGGTGACCACGCTGGGGACCCGGCAACTGCCCGTTCCCGCCTCCGTCCACCTCGACGGCGCCTACCCGAATCCTTTTTCCACCATGCTGGTAGTAGCAGTCACCGTCAGCGAGGACGCGCCCCGGAGCGTAAAACTCCGCGTGTACGACTTGCTGGGAAGAGTGAAGGCCACGCTTCATTCCGGTGTTCTCGAGCCCGGGAAGCACTTATTCACGCTGGCGCCCACGGGTTGGTCCCCGGGCATGTACATCTTGCGCATGGAAACGGACGGTCGTCATACCAGCCGACCTATTCTTCTCGCCCGGTGATTTCTCACCCGTACGCACCGGGCAAGGAATCACGGTGCGCAAGTGGATACGCAAGCACTCACGGCGCCGGTCATCGCAAGGGCAGGGCGGCCCGCGGCGGCCCGTGGGACAAGATTGCTTCACGCGCCTTCTGCGGATTTTGACTTCGAGTCGACCATCCGCGTCCCCCGTTGATGTCACCGCATCCTCGCCGGAAACCGATTTTTCGTTCCGCTGTTTTTATCCCGCGGAAGCGTAACCATTACGCATGATTACACCACATGCACGCATGAAAAGGGTGGCCGGTAGCGTGGCGGTTATGAACGGAACGCCGGCCAACCTGTGAAAAAACCATTCCTCCGGCCCAACAAATCGTACAAATTCCGTATAAAGGGCATGTACCGTCTTTCCATCGTCGTGCGACGACTGATCCAGGTTCTTCACAAAAAAAGGAGTAACCCGTTATGGAAAAACATCTTACCGCTGTTGCTTCCCTCCAGATCGGCCTCAGTATTGTCAGCATCCTCATGGGAACGTTCCTCTTCTTCATACTGTCCGGCGCGGGTTTCCTTGCCCATGACGGGGAAGCCCGTTTTATCCTGACAACAATTGGGACGGGAATGGCAATATTCTTTTTCATCATTGCCCTGCCGGGCCTGATCGGCGGTATCGGGTTGTTCAAGCGCCAGGAATGGGCGCGCATACTGGTGCTGATCATCTCCGCGCTCCACCTGCTGAATTTCCCCGTGGGCACGGCGCTGGGGATATACTCCATCTGGGTGCTGGTCCAG
>JAJRXL010000264.1 GCA_024276335.1 Bacteroidota bacterium | reverse complement strand
CCTGGGGACTTGCCAGTCGCGGCATCGCCGGGATGCGCTACCAGAAGCGAACATATGCATACCCGCACCTGCTTTCGCCGGATTCGGTCTCGTTGGAAAACGAGATTATCAATGACGTGTATGGTACCATCGATTTTATCAAGACTCGAATGAATCTTGACAGCACACGGATATTCCTTGTTGGACACGGCACCGGGGGGTATCTCGTCCCACGCTTGCTCTCGGAAAAACCACTCCTTGCCGGAGGCATCATCATGGGAGCGCCGGCGAAGAGCGTCATTAAAGGATTGCGCGAGAGAGTCAGGCACCTCTTGTCGCTTCCCGATTCCCTGCGCGGTTATTCGCGCGTTTCCGAAGCGCTTCCGCCCCGCCTCGATTCCGTTAGCGCGGGGTTGCTGCCTGACACGTCCCGCGTTTTCGGCATGCCCGCCCGTTATTTTTACGAGCTCAAAAAATCGTCACCGACGGCGTTCGTGCGTTCCCTCATATCGCCGCTGCTCATCTTGCAAGGAGACCGGGACTTTGAATACGGACGGAACCAGATGCAGGAATGGAAGGCCCTCTTTAGCGACACGGCCGCGGTTACTTTCACATCCTATCCCGAGTTGAATCATCTTTTCGAAAACGTCCAAACCTTCCCTGTCCCTTCGCCACGTGATTACCATATCCGCACACACGTGGACAGCACGGTGATTCTCGACATTGCCGCATGGATCAAGAACCGTGTTCGGACGCAAGCCGGCGGTATGGATCAATAAACTCAGCGGGCATGTCACAGGCTCAGACCGCGCCCCTGATATGGATCGGTCGGCGTTGCCTTCCCCAATGGCCCGGTTTCGTGTCGAAGCGCCCGGCGATAGCGTGTCCGCAGAATCTGCACGCGTTTCCATCCAGGTTGTACGCGCCCAGCTCATACCAGTCCCGCTCGATGAGCAACTTGCCGCAGGCCGGGCAGTACGTGCTGCCTCCCGCGCGATCCACGACGTTCCCGGTGTACACGTAATGCAGTCCCGCCTCCAGGGCGATTTTCCTTGCGCGGAATAACGTCGCGGGCGGTGTCGGCGGGTAATCGGTCATCCTGAAATCGGGGTGGAAAGCCGTAAAGTGCAGGGGAACATCAGGACCAAGTTCCGCAGCGATCCATTCGGACAAGCTTCGTATCTCTTCCTCGCTGTCGTTGGCGCCGGGAATCAGGAGTGTCGTGATCTCGATCCAGACCTCGGTTTCACGAACGAGGTACTTCAGCGTATCGAGCACCGGTTGCAAATGGCCCCCGCAGAGCTTGTGGTAGAAATCCTCGGAGAAGGCTTTCAAGTCAATATTGGCGGCATCCATGGCCGCGAAGAATTCCGGGCGCGCTTCGTCGGTGATGTATCCCGCGGTCACGGCAACCGTTCGAACGTCACGCTCGCGGCATGCGGCGGCAATATCGATGGCGTACTCGGCGAAGATCACCGGGTCGTTGTACGTAAACGCCACTGAACGACAGCCGTAATCTTTTGCGGCTTGAGCAATTTGTACCGGTGAAGCGCTGTCACTCAACCGTTCGGTTTCCCGCGATTTGCTTATGTCCCAGTTCTGGCAAAAACGGCATCCAAGATTACACCCCGCGGTACCGAATGAAAGGACGCTCGTCCCTGGATAAAAATGATTCAGGGGTTTTTTCTCGATCGGATCTATGCAGAAACCACTGCTCCGGCCATACGTCGTAAGGGTCATCCTGCCCCCGATATTCTTGCGCACGAAGCAGAACCCTCTCTGCCCGTCTCGTATCCGACAAAAACGCGGGCACAGGTCGCACTGGATTTTGCCGTTCTCTACACGATGCCAATATCGACCAATATATACGGTGTCATTCATATCAGGTATCCTTCGTCAGCCGAGGTAAACCACGAACACCAACATGCTGTAAAGATAAAACCGAATACAAGCCGTGAAAAGTCAATTCACGCGTAACCTTTCGGTCATACTTGCGATGCGGGAGGCTGTGACGTATCGCCCGCATCCTCGGACGGCGCGGAGGATTTCTTCTGCATCATGGCGTCCATGCTGTACCGTCCGGCTCCAAGAAAAACCAGGCTGAGAAAGGCGACGCCGGCTTCAATGGCCTGTGACGCCGGTCCCAGCCCTTCCTTTTCCATAAACATCTTGGTTGCCGCTACTACCATGGTCACGGCCATGAAGAACGCCGCCGGTCGCACCATCAAGCCCAGAACGAGCAGCAGGCCACCGCCGCATTCGGCCAGCCCCGCTGCAAATCCCCACCATGCATAACCGGATTCGATACCAAAATACCGGACTGCCATGCCGACGCTTTCCCATTTCGCTGCGTCTCCGAAAAGCTTGGGCGCCCCGTGAAAAATGAACATGAAGCCAAACCCCAGCCGGAGTATGAGTAAGCCAATATTTCGCAGGCTTTCACGCATCGCAGTAACCAATCCTGAGTGCAAAAGAAAAACGACCCGATGTAGTATTGCGGGCCGTATTTGTAGCGGGTGAGGGACTCGAACCCCCGACACGTGGATTATGATTCCACTGCTCTACCAACTGAGCTAACCCGCCAATGCGGATATTTAACTTAAAATTTCTTGCGCGGATTTGCAACACTGTATGTTTTATACCGATATTTTCGGCGCATGGAAAAGAAACAGCCAAAACGTAAACTGACGGAATGCACGTCCTTCGACGAAATATACGACTCGGTACGTCTCATTATCGAAAAAGGCACACCTGACGTTGATTCCGTCCGCGAAGCCCTGACCAGTCCCCATTTATCCTACGACGAACGCGTTTTTCTCGGCAAGTGGATTGAGCAACAAGCGCCGGACCTGCGATTTGACGTGAACCTGACCCTGGCGAAGGCTTGTGAATTCTTTTACGGCGAGTAGGATAATTTCGCATCCGCCCTCGTTTTTTACCAGAAAGCCGTCGCCGAAGCACCTCACCGTATCGAACCGTACAAGTCTCTCGTCGAATCCTACGATCCGAATACCGGCCTGCCCCAACCGTCAGAGATACTCGCCATTCTGAAGGAAGGACTCCGATCGCACCCCGATCCCCACCCGCTGTACAACTGCCTGGCCCTGATGTACAACAAGCTTGGAGACGCGGCCATGGCAACGTATTACAAGAACAAGTCTTCGGAACCGTGAAGCGCCCTCTCGAGACGTTCTTTCCACGCAGGATCGCCAGGTTCCGGGAAGTCATCGCACGGCGCCAGCGCGACTTGACCGTGGTTATCGAGAACGTGCACGACCCGCACAACGTCAGCGCCGTTTTGCGTTCGGCCGATGGAGTCGGCATCCATCGCCTGCACCTGCTGTACACGATCGAGCCCTTTCCCGCGTTGGGAAAAAAGAGCTCTTCCAGCGCCAAGAAGTGGATCGAAATTGAGCGGCACCGATCGGTCGAGGAATGCTACGCTGCATTGCGCCGGGAAGGATTTCGCATCTACGCCTCGCATGTTTCGCAATCCAGCATCTCCCTGTACGACATCGATGCCACCAGGCCTTCGGCCTTTGT
>JAJRXL010000263.1 GCA_024276335.1 Bacteroidota bacterium | reverse complement strand
GTCTCGGAAACCAACAATTACGGTTTTGAAATACAAAGAAGGAAGAAAGAAGGCGCGGAATTCAAAACCATTGGCTTCCTGCCGGGACATGGTACGAGTGTTAATACGCAGCATTATGTCTTTCTCGATCAGGATCCGGTACTCCATCCTGGTGATTACGGTATTATTACGTATCGTCTCAAGCAGGTGGATTTCGACGGTTCCTCGAGCTTCTTTTATGCTCCCTCTATCGATCTCGGCGTAGCGACGGATAATCAAGGCGTGTTCGAAGTCCAGGCGTTTCCAAACCCCTTCCGATCTTCCTTGAGAATCATCATCCGGGGAATAAGGACGGCTGATGAACGGATGAGCGTTTATATTTATGATGCGATTGGAAGAAAAGTCGCCGGCGTGCAAGTGATCCATCCCGGGAATGGGCGACAAGTGGACCTCAATCTCGACGAAGAGCTGTTCCGGCAGTCGGGTACATACTTCATTGGCATCACAGGTGCATCAGGTTCGAGAATCTTAAGGGTACAACACCTCGAACAATAAGAAGATCATCCCGGATTGATTTTCTTTTGACAAATGCATTCTCGACAGGATTGCAGGTGGTGCGTCGTATGCACACCATGTCAGGGCTCCATGTGATTACACGTGCTCGCCTTGCCTGGTGCAATCTTTTCTGGTACTTTCATCTATCAAAAACCAGGCGCGCTGCGACATGACACACGACATATCCCTCCCCCCGACCAAACCCGATGACTTCCTTTCCCGACTGCGTGAGGGGATCGAGTTCGTTGAGCAACGGGTGGTAAATCGAGAACCCGTTATAGAGCAAATTTTCGCGGCCCTGTTGACGCGTGAACACGCGCTGGTGCAGAGTCGCACGGGGGCGGGGAAGTCCTTGCTGGCGGAGCAGATCTTTCTCATGTTCGAAGGTGCCAACCTCTTCACGGTACAGGCCAGCAAGGATCAACAACCGGATACGTATTTCGGCGGACTGGACATCGAGGAGTTGAAAAAGGGACGGTTGATACACAATACGGAAGGTTCACTGGTCGAGAGCGAGTTCGGATTTATCGACGAGATTTTCGACGCCAATGACTACACGTTACGGTCGCTGCTCTCATGCTTGAACGAACGCGCCCTGCGCCGTGGTGTCCAGTACGTGAAAGCACGTATCCACACGGTCATAGCCGCCACGAATTACCTCAGGATCAGCGAGATAACCGAGGCGCTTCTTGATCGGTTCCTTTACAAGTCGCTGGTTATTCCTGACAAGGAACCATACGTTCAATACCAGATATCGCGGAGATATTTCGAGTACGGTGGAAGCCCGGTCGAGCCGCCGTTTAAGATTCCCTATGCCCAGCTCTATTGGGCGTCGGAAAAAATCAAGGGGAACATTCCCGGCGAGGAGATCTCCATACCGACGGATGTAATGTATTTTGCCAATCTTGTTGTGCGCTACTACGAATCGCTGCGGAACAGGCGGTTGAAGGAGCATCCCGAAGAGTATCCGCACTTGAAGGATTTCTATATTTCTCCGCGAACGCAGGCCAAGGCAATCGACCTGCTCTCGGCGATCGCGTTCCTGCAGGGCCGCGACGACGTGAGGCGCGACGACGTGGAAAAACTGTATTTCATCTTTACGACAATAGGGATCGAGGAAGAGAAAAGCCTTTTCCGGAAAGCCTACCAGACGGTTCTTCACCAGTACAATACGCGTGCGGGATTTACCAATCTCAAGGCATTGCTTGAACTGGACGAGCTCCTGGAACGTCTCCGCCTTAATCCGGAATTGTTGAAGAAACCCATCACGGAGCTGGAGCATGCGCCGTTGAAAAAGACATTACTGGAGTGGGCCAAGGAGAAACTGGGGTTGGTGGACCCGGGAGTGGAGCACAACCGAAGGTTGCTGGAATCGTTCTCGGAATCCATTACTCCGATGAACGAAGAAACACATGAGCTGAAACAGTACATCCGGAAGAGCATCAACCGGTTGTTCCAATCCAGGGAGCACATTTGGGGACAGTGACATGTCAACCTACGGGCGGTTTTTCGAGGTCATGGAGGAATTGGGGCTCTTTGGATCCATTTACGAGCATCTACCTCCTGATTTTACCGCCGTCTTTGAAATTGCCCGCATTCTTGAGAACGCCGAGCATCCGCTGACCCGACAACTCGCACCCGTGCTCTCCCTGTCACGGGCAACCCTTCCCACGGGGCGGGAGGAGCAGGAGCCCTCTCCAAAAGAAATCGTTCTCCCTGTAGAAGAAGATCAACAGGCGCAACTTATCCGGCATGTTCGTGACATCACCCGGATTTACCCGCATCAACACCTGCTTCCGGACGAGGTATTCTACCGCCGTCTGGCCGAGCGCACCCTCTGGATGCCCGCATCCGTTCGACCCCGTATATACCCCGTGGAGCCGGAATCGGAGGGGTTCCATCCCGACAGCCGGAAACAAAAGGTGTACATCCTCCTCGATACGTCGAGTTCCATGCAGGTAAAAAACAGGATTCACCTGGCCAAGGCAATCACCTTTTATTTCCTGAAACATAATCTCCGCGAGTTAGGGCAAATCAGCTTGAGGACGTTCGACGTCGATGTTGGCGCATTGCATCAGGCCGTTGACCAGCGGTCGTACGAAGCCCTCATGACCACCATCATGCAGATATCCACGCTGGGCCAGGGAACAGCCATGTCGAAGGCGATTCACACTGCAATTGAGGACTTGAGGGCGCTGCCGAATTTGAGCGGCGCCGAACTGCTTATTATCACGGATGGAGCATGTACGCTGGACCGTGAGAAGATACGCGAGGCTTGCGGTGATGACATCGTCATCAACACGTTGAAAATTGGACATATGACCATCTACCCGGGGCGCACGTATGCCGAGGATTACCTGGAAAAAGGCGACACGGTTGAGCACCGCACCTTGCGGAAATTGCGTCACAAGAAAAAGGAATTAGAACGGGAAATCAACGTCACGGCTGGTGAGACATCGCGTGCACGAAAACAATATGCGCTTGATTACGTGCAGGAAGAGATCGACGCGCTTTCCACGAAACTGCTGGAGCGGTTGGGGAAAGTGTACGGGCACGAACTGGAGCACCTGTCAAACGTGTTCATCGAGATCGACGATATCTCCGACGAAGACATCTATACACTCAGCCAGGAAGGGTTGAACGACCTTAACCAATTGTTTGACGAGATTGTCTCCGTTGGAGAACAGGGGATGGATGTGATTTCTTTGAAGAAGCTGGCGCTATTAAGCGACCATATTATCATGCTCTTGCGTCACGTTCGGGATCAATCTCTCCGCGTGCAGTTGCAAGAACTGCGGACGGCTCTCCAGTTCTTCTTTAACAGTCAGGTCGGGGATCATCTCGAGGTGCTGGCTGCGCGTGGTATTCGAATGACGCGGGAAGACCGCCGGGATCTGCGCTTTCTTCTCGAACACGCACGCGATCACAATGCTTCGCTGTGGAAAATCGTTCTCGGGTATTTAAGAAAAATCGTTCGGCGAATTTTCCGGATACGCCCTCGTTACCGACGGCTCTGATTTCGGGGTTTCTCCAAAAAATCCTGGATCGAGTTCTTCCCGCTCCGGAATTTTTTCTTTGAAAGAAAAAGAAAAATACTTAAATTACCAGACTATGATGTGAACGCCATCGGGATTATGAGAATAACAAAGACGTTTATAAAATGATGACGGCACGAAAACAGCAGACGACGTGGCACAGTGTCAGCGAGACGCTGCGGGACGCCATACCCTATCTTCACATGGGATGGCAATTTCTCGCCACGATCCTGCTGTTCGTTGCTGTGGGCTGGGCTATCGATTCGTGGTTGGGGACATCTCCCTGGCTTTTAATTATCTTCTCGCTGCTTGGTTCGGCGGCCGGCCTGTACTACATGATCCACGCGTCTAATCAGATGGCGGCGTCAGCAAAAAAACGAAAATCAACATCTTCAGGGAATAATCACTGATGCATCGCGAAGTACTTGAGTTCAAAACGACCTTTATCCGGCGGATTTTAAAACTACCGATGCACTTCGGGCTGCTGATTGTCGCAGGCAGCCTGATAGCGCTTCTCCCGGTTACCCGCGCCTACGATCCACAAATCACCCCTTCCATTCTTGTCGGTTGTATATTAAGCCTGATAAATGCATTTTTGGGCTATATGTTTCTGGAGCGCACGTTCCAGTCCAGTAACAATCAATTCTTCATCGTATCGTTCGCCGGGTTGGTTATTCGATTTTTTCTCATGTTGGTTTCCATCGGGGTGATTCTCGCCTCGGCCAAGTATCACAGCGGAGCATTCGTGTTCTCGCTGTTTGCTTTTTACACGGTCTTCATGTTCGCGGAGATCCTCAGCATTAACAAAAAGCTTGATCAACTTCTCGCTTTGAGAAAACAAGCTCGTGTACAAAAATAAGCAGACTATTTGTTGATGGCTTATCCAGGTGCGCACGCCAGTAAGTACGTAATTATATTCGCCCTGGCAGTGGGGTTGACTGTACTGTTCCAGCCTGCCCTGTGCGGAGGGCCCGAACACCAGTCGCAGGTCAAGGGTGGAGAGCACGCGGAAGGCGGCTCGGAGGCGATGAAAGAAGTCCTCGAACACGAGGTCGTCAACACGCCTTATATCCACGTGGCTCCCCTTCCGAAAATTCCTCTCCCGCAATTCGCGCCGGTTACGATTGCGGGAATTACGATTGATTTTTCCATCACCCGTCACCTGGTGTATCTCTGGATTGCTTCGATTCTCACCGTGCTGCTGATGTGGATTGCCGCGCGACAGAATCGGAAACGGAAAGTCCCACGAGGATGGGGCAATCTTGTCGAATCTGTTGTCCAGTTTATCCGCGATGAAATCGCTCAGCCGATCCTGGGAGATAAGTACCTGAAGTACATGCCGATCCTGCTGTCCTTCTTTTTCCTCATCTCGTTCCTGAACGTGCTGGGCCTGGTGCCATTTGGCGCTTTGGCCACGGCGAACATCAGCGTTACCGGAGGTTTGACGATTGTTTCTTTTTGTGTGACCCAGATCGCGGGCGTGCGCGCACACGGCCCTTTCGGATACTTGTTTGGCCTCGTGCCCAAAGGTATCCCCGCGGTCCTTTGGCCTCTCATGTTCGTCATCGAGTTGATTGGAATCGGTACCAAGTTCTTTGCTCTTTGTATTCGTCTTTTTGCGAACATGCTCTCGGGGGGGCTTGTTATCGGCGCCTTCTATGGTCTGATTTTCGGATTACACTCCTTGGCGGTAGCGCCGTTATCACTGGCATTCTTGTTATTCATGATGTTGCTGAAGCTGTTTATCTCGCTGTTGCAGGCATACATCTTCACTATTTTGACCGCGTTCTTTGTTGCAATCGCGGTCTCGCACCATTGATGAAAGCGTTCAAATTCGAAAAAATGAAAAGTCTATCATCACATCAAACGTATCAGGAGGTTTCTACATGGAAGCGAACTTAGCGTACCTTGCTGCCGGTTTCGGCGCTGCTATTGCTGTTGTCGGCGCGGGAATCGGTATCGGAAAACTGGCCGCGGCAGCCATGGATGCCATCGGGCGTCAGCCGGAAGCAGCCGGGGAAATCCGGGGGGCGATGCTTATCACCGCCGCGATGATCGAAGGCGTGGCGCTGTTTGCCGTGGTCGTGGCGCTGTTGCTGGCCCTGAAGTAAAAAACGGTTGGACGGGCCCGCCACAGCTTCTCGAGTGCCCGCATCCAACGAGCGTATGTGTCTCTCATGTAAGGATTCAATATGGACACCCTGCTTAACGTAAACACCGGACTCCTCATTTGGACGATCGTTACGTTTCTCCTCGTGTTATACATCCTGACCAAGGTTGCCTGGAAGCCCCTGCTCGCCGGTTTGGAAGGGAGGGAAAAAAGGATTCGGGAGGAAGTGGAACGAGCGGATAACGCGAGGAGGGAAGCGGAGGAACTCCTGGCCAGGCACAAGGAAAACCTCGCCAACGCCGAAAGGGAAGCCCGGCGCATTATCGACGAGGGCCGACAAACCGCGGAAAAGGTCAAGGAGGATATCATTCGCGAAGCGCGGGAAGATGCGCAAAGACTGGTGCTACAGGCGCAGGATGACATCCGCCGCGAGAAAAACACCGCCCTTAATGAACTGCGTGTTGAAATTGCCGACCTGGCGGTCAAAGCGGCGGAAAAAGTGATCAATGCGTCACTCGACGATGAAAAACACAGAAGGCTGGTCAATGATTTTATCGACCAGCTTCCTCGGAATTGATGGACGCGTGACAGGAATTTAATCAGCATGACTACTCGCCTTGCCCGTCGATATGCGTCCGCGCTTTATGCTTCCGCTCAAGAAGCCAACGCTCTGGATGTTTTCCTGTCCGATCTTGAGTCCTTGAAATCGATGCTCGCGCAGTCTCGCGAACTAATGCTCTTCTTTCTCAGTCCGGTTATTCCTCCCGAAAAGAAAAAGAGTACTATCGCGGCGTTGTTCGATAGAGTCCTCTCCGCGTTTACCGTCAAAGTTTTAACGTATCTCGCCGACAAGGGGCGGGAAGATCGCGTCGATGATATTACCGAAGCTCTGATGGCGATTCATCGGGAACGTCTCGGCATCGAGCTTGGATACGTGGAAACAACGGTGAGCCTTGACGAATCAATGCGGCGGCACATCGAGCAAGTCCTGTCACGTACCCGTAGGAAAACAGTGCAGTGCTCGTACGAGCAGAATCCAACAATTCTTGGCGGGGTCGTCATACGCGTAGGCGACACGGTGTATGACGGTAGCGTCGCGCACCAGCTCGAGCTCATCCGTCGTCAATTGGTAGCCGGTGCGACATCGTAATATTTATGACGTTCAGATAACGATTTAATAGAAGGCAATAATTCATGGCAGAACTAAAACCTGACGAAATATCGGCGATACTTCGCAAACAGCTTTCCGGCTTCAACCGGGAAATCGACATTTACGAAGTCGGAACCGTCCTCGAAGTTGGCGACGGCATTGCCCGCGTTTATGGACTGACTAACGTTATGGCCAGTGAACTCGTGGAATTTCCCAACGGGCTTTTCGGCATGGCGCTCAACCTCGAGGAAGATAATGTCGGGTGCATCCTTTTCGGTGAAGACACGGGGGTCAAGGAAGGCGATACCGTCAAGAGAACCGGCCGGGTTGCTTCCTTCCCTGTGGGAGATACCATGCTGGGTCGCGTGGTGAACCCCCTCGGGCAACCCATTGATGGCCTTGGCGCCGTGGAATTCGAAAAATACATGCCTATCGAGCGCAAGGCCTTGGGCGTCATAGAACGTCAACCGGTGAAAGAACCGCTGCAGACCGGGCTCAAGGCCATCGACGCCATGACGCCGATCGGCCGGGGACAGCGGGAATTGATTATCGGCGACAGGCAAACCGGGAAAACTGCAATCGCCATCGATACGATTATCAATCAAAAATTTACGCATACGGAAAAGGCCAAGAAATACGGCATCCAGCCAGTGTACTGCATCTATGTCGCCATCGGACAAAAAGGCTCGACTGTTGCCCAGGTTGTGGCAAAACTCAAAGAGACGGGCGCCATGGATTACACCACCGTGGTTGTTGCCAATGCCTCCGATCCTGCTCCCTTGCAGTTTATCGCACCGTATGCCGGGGCCACGCTCGGGGAGTATTTCCGTGATAACGGACGACACGCGGTCATCATTTACGACGACTTGACCAAGCAGGCCCAGGCGTACCGCCAGGTGTCGTTGCTTCTTCGGCGTCCCCCCGGCCGCGAAGCATATCCCGGTGACGTGTTTTACCTGCATTCGCGCTTGCTGGAACGTGCTTCAAAGCTCAACGACGACTTGGGCGGAGGAAGCCTTACCGCCCTCCCGATCATCGAGACACAGGCCAACGACGTTTCCGCTTACATTCCCACGAACGTTATTTCCATCACCGATGGACAGATATATCTCGAATCCAATCTGTTCAACGCGGGTGTCCGCCCCGCGATCAACGTGGGGATATCCGTATCGCGCGTTGGCGGTGACGCCCAGATCAAGGCGATGAAAAAAGTAGCGGGCTCCTTGCGCCTGGATCTTGCGCAGTACCGGGAGTTGGAGGCATTTGCAAAATTCGGCTCCGATCTTGACAAAAGCACACAGCAGCAGCTCCTCCGGGGATCCAGGCTGGTTGAACTGTTGAAGCAGAATCAATATGAACCCATGACGGTGGAACTCCAGGTCGTCTCGATCTATGCGGGTGTCAATGGATACCTTGATAAGGTACCGTTGGAGGAAGTGAGCCGGTTCGAGCGCGAGTTTCATGATGTGTTGAAATCCCGCCACCCCCAGTTGCTGGAAAAAATTGCCGTCGAGAAAACCATCGACGAGGAGGCGGAGGCGCAGGTGAAGAAAGTCCTGGAAGAACTGGTGGCCACTTTAGCCCCCGAAGTAACAGCGTAACATGGCCACCCTGCGCGACATACGGAGGAGGATACAGGGAGTTCAAAACACTTCCAAGATTACCCAAGCGATGAAAATGGTCGCTGCGGCAAAACTCCGGCGCGCCCAGGAAGCAATCATCGCGGCGCGTCCTTTTGCCCACGAAATCAAGGCCCTCCGGCGTCACCTCATGGCTCAGGTCGACCGCTCCCTGCTTCCGATTCTTGACGAGCGACCCGACCGGCAGTCGGCGCTGATCATACTCGTCACGGCCGACCGCGGGTTGTGCGGTGCGTTCAACGCGAACCTTGTTCGCTTTACGGCAAGCCTCGTGGAAAACGAGTACCGTCAGTTCCGCGAGCAGGGGAAAATCCGGTTGCTGTGCATCGGAAAGAAGGGAATCGATTTCTTTTCCAAGCAGGATATCGAGATCGTTGAAAAGCACGTCGGTATTGTCAACACGCCTGATTACACCGTGTCCAACCAGATCATGGGTGGTGTGATCCAGGGGTTCCTGGCGGGTGAATATGACAGGGTTCAACTGATATACAACGAGTTCAAATCGGTCATCAGGCAACGGATCGTTGCCGAGGACATCCTTCCCGTTCCTTCCGAACCGGCAGAGATCCACCTAACGGACGGACACGAATATCACCCCTACACGCAATACATCTACGAACCGAGCGAGCGGGCGTTGATGGAATCGCTGGTTCCGCGCAGTCTCGACTTTCAACTGTACACCGCCATGCTGGAGTCAAACGCGGCTGAACAGGGCGCACGTATGACGGCGATGGATACGGCTACGACGAATGCCAGGGATATGATTGCCGAACTGACCTTGCGCTACAACCGTGAGCGCCAGGCTGCCATTACGAAAGAGCTTTTGGAAATTGTCTCGGGAGCGGAGGCGTTGAAAAACGCCCTGTGACGTGGTCAGCCTCTTCGACAAGAAAGCTCATCGATTGATGAGCTTTCTTGTCAGGACACATTTTTCTGCAACTTGCTTCGTTTCAAGTGCGCGCTTAATTTTGCGGCGCATGATTCGCAAAAATGCGCGGTGGGCGACCGTCGAAGGATTTCAACGGAAATCGGCTTCTTGCAATAGATACAGTTTCCGTACGTCCCTTTTTTAATTCTGTACAAGGCCAGCCGCAACTCGTTCAGTTGGGGGTCGCCTTTGAAAGCCAAATGTGCGTCCAGATTGTTCTGGGTAATAGAATCCGGATTCTGCCCATAGTCGTGCAGCAGAATGTGCTGGATACGATTCATTATCGTTTCCTGGAGTTCATGAACTGTCCGTGCATCCATCGTTCCTCCGTGATCGTGATCATACGATATCCTTCTTAATTCAAAAGTGTATGCACTGGAATGTAGAAAGTAAACCGGATTATGTCAAGGCTTAATTATGGGGTGATAAATGTTGCGCATTGCGACGTGTTGTCGGATGAAGGAATCGTTGTCGGCGTTTCATCCCCAGTAAAGACGCGTGGTTTGAAAAACGCCGATTTGATATCTATATTGACTCCGGCTTTGATCGCATTGCCTGGGGAACAGAGTCATTCCGTGGGTCAGCGGGCCGTGTCTACGACCACCCGAATCGAACCATCTTCGAAATGAGAGGAAACGCACATATTATTATCGGCTCGATCGCTTTTGCCGTATTGCTGTGGTTAAGTGTAACCATGGGAGGGTCGTTTAAGTCGGAGATGAAAGTTCCCCTCGTAATTACTGATATCCCTTCCACATCCGCCCTCGCTTCCAATTTGCCACCGTATCTTGACATCAATGTTCAGGGAACGGGGTGGCAATTGCTGTTCCTGCACTTGGGACAACCGGTTCGCTACGAGATATCCGCGCGCAAATTCAAGAATGTTCACGTCTTCCTGACCAACAAGTACCTCTCGGACCTCGTTCGGCTTCCTCCCGGCGTGACGCCGTTGCGCGCGTATCCGGACACGCTATACTTGAATTTCGAAAAGTTCATCGAGAAAAAAGTGCCGATCAAGCTCGTAGCGAAGTTATCGTATGCCGAGAACTTCGGCCCCGTGTCGGCGCCCCGCCTTGTTCCGGCGACGGCCAGGATCAACGGAGCGAAGTCCATTGTTTCGCTAATAAAGTTTTGGCCTACGAAACATGTCGTGCTGGAGGATATTTCAAAGCCTGTGCGCATGGAAATTGAGCTTGCCGATTCCCTTTCTTCCCTGGTCAACGTATACCCGCGGCGGGTCTTGCTGAACATTAACGTCGAGCAGATGGCCGAGGACTGGTTCGGACCGGTTCCCGTTACCATCAAGCGCGTCCCACGTGATAAGGAAGTCATGCTGGCGCAGCCCTCCGTTCGGATACTGGTACGGGCGGGTATTTCCAAGTTGAACAAGCTTCGTGTCGAGGAATTCAAAGCCGTGGTGGATTACGGCGACTTGATTTCAGGCAACATCGATGCGTTCCGCCCGGAAATATCGGCTCCGGCGGGGACAATGATTCTCCGTGTCGACCCGGAGGAGATCCCCTTTACCATCCGGGAAACGTATTCCGGTCACAAGTAATCCACCGTTCCTGCTCTTCCCACTTGAACAAAGCTCCCTCTCCATGCATCATATCTTTTCGTAGAAACCCGATGAGCCAGACAGAACAGCCCGCAAGAGTTATTGATATTTCCATTCCCCTCGACGAACGTACACCTGCCTATCCCGGAGACGTTTCTTTCCGGCTCCATCGGCAGGCTGCAATTCAGGACGGGGATATATGTAACCTGTCCTCGCTTTCGATGAGCGTCCACAGCGGTACACACCTCGACGCTCCGTATCATTTCGTGCGCGAGGGTACAACGGTGGACGCCCTCCTTCTCGAAAGGTTCTGGTGCCCCGCCCGGGTGGTGACCGTCGGCGGTGGGCAATCAATCGATGTTCGACATCTTCAGCCGGGCATCCTTGAACCCGGTGTGGCTGTCTTGTTTAAAACGTTGGTGGACGTGGATGATGCTGGGTGCGCAAAATTTTCGGGACTTACCGTGTCCGCGGCCGAACACCTGCGCGACGCCCGCGTGAATATCGTCGGTATTGATCGAGGATCAATCGAAGGAGAAGAGGATCCAACCTACCCGGTGCATCGGACACTGCTCGGTGGCGACGTGGTCATTTTGGAGCGCCTGGATCTCGTCCACGTCGAGGATGGATACTACCGTCTTGCCTGTTTTCCCCTCCGGATCAAAGGCGCGGATGGCTCGCCGGTCCGGGCTGTTCTCTTTCCCGTGTAATCGTGAAAGCGATTGCGAAACCGGGATATATCGGTTTTTACTCGATCGCGCCCGGTTGAAAATGTGGCGGTGTCAGGTTGAAGCGATATCCGCCGGGGAGGGTGGCGATGGTTTTTTCGGCATCGACGGCGTGTTCGAACCAGCCGAAAACGGATGAACCGCTGCCCGACATCAGGGCGAAAACCGCGCCATGGTCAAGAAGGCTCTCTTTGAGATCGCGGATGGCAGGGTACGTGGAAAACATGACGGGTTCAAACTCGTTGCGCACACGGCGTTGCAGTTCACGCGGCGCGGAGAGCAAATCCGTGATGTTTTCCGGCAAAGGTTCACGGGATTGGTTCAGGTCGTAACCGAGTGCGCTGTACGCCCACGCCGTATCGATCTTGATACCGGGCCACACGGTGAGGATGCTGTAAGGGATGTCGATCCTTATAGGATCAATGATGTCGCCCGTTCCCCTGACGCGAGCGCTGGAACCCTGGAGAAAAAAGGATACGTCGGCACCGATGGAAGCGGCTAGTTTCCGAAGCCGTGTGGGCGGAAGCGGGGTTTCACGCATGGAATTCAGGAGCGACAGCACGACGGCCGCGTCTGCGCTGCCTCCGCCCAGGCCCGCACCCACGGGGATGTCCTTTTCGATATGGATAGCGCACTTGGGCGTTTCGCCAAAACTTTCGAAGAATGCTTGCGCAGCCTTGCGGCACGTGTTGTGTTTACCGGTGGGAAGGGAGGAATCGGATACCGTCAGGATCAAGTCATCGGCATCTTCGATGGTGATCCGATCGTGCCACGCGATGCGATGAAAGATGCTGTCGATGTTGTGGTAGCCGTCCCGGCGTTTGTTGAGGACGTGTAACCCGATGTTGATCTTGGCAAAGGCCTTGGCGCTGAGGTTCATTGGATCCGATGCAGGATTTCTTCCGCCACTTCCAGTGCTTGTATCGCGTCGTGGATTCCCACGATGGGTGGCGTATCCCGCTCGATTGCCCGGATGAACAGTTGCTGTTCATATTGAAGGGGATTTAGTTCCGGTACCTCGGGCTGCTCGTACACGATGTTTCGCCGGACGTCTCCGCGCTCGATCTGGCCGAGGAGAACGGTCGATCCCGGCGCGTCGGTGTGCGGTTCCACGATACGAAACACTTCGGTCACGCCCGATGCGAAATCGATGGACAGGTACGCGTCTTGCTGGAAGAGGCGCATTTTGCGCATGGGACGCTGGGATATACGGCTGGCCGTAACATTGGCCACGCATCCGTTCTCGAATTCAATCCTCGCGTTTGCGATATCCGGGTGACGCGTCACGACCGCGACTCCGTTGGCGGCAATGTTCGTGACCGGACTGCGGACAAGGCTGAGGATGATGTCGAGGTCGTGAATCATGAGATCGAGAACGACGGCGACATCGGTGCCGCGAGGTTTGAATTGCGCCAACCGGTGTGATTCGATGAAACGCGGGGCGAGGGCAAATTTCTCCAGCGCAACGATGGCGGGATTAAAGCGCTCGATGTGACCGACCTGGATCTTCAAGTTTCGTTTCCCGGCAATATCCCGAAGGCTGCGTGCCTCCTCGACGTGCTCGGTTACCGGCTTTTCGACGAAAACGTGCTTCCCCTTTTCCAACGCCGTAACGGCGATCTCGAAATGCGAGTGTGTTGGTGTGGCGATGACGACAGCATCCGAGGCATCGAGGAGCGCGTCAAGGGAATCGAAAACCGCGAGGTTGTGCCGGGCTCCAATCTCGTGAGCGCGGGCGTGATCGAGGTCGTAGATGCCCGCCGGAGCCGCTCCCTGCAGGCTGGAAATGAAAGATGCATGGATGGAACCCAGGTGGCCGATGCCGATCACGCCGAGTTTGACACAAGTGTTCATGGGCGGAGAGGGGGAACGATCCCGCGCTTGCTTCCGGCGATGAAATCCAACAGGTCCTGTATCTCGGGAATGAGTTCCATTTCCTCCCTGATCTTGGCAACACCCTGGGAGACGTTGAGCCCCGAATCGTAGATGAGCGTATAGGCCTGTTGCAGTGCTTCGATGGTTTCCCGGGAAAATCCACGACGGCGAAGACCTATACGGTTCAGTCCCTCGAAGCGCAGGGGCTCATGACCTGCCAGCGCGTAGGGAGGAACGTCCTTGGTGATTCGGAAGCCGCCGCCTACCATGGCATGCTTTCCGATGTGTTCGAACTGGTGTACAACGGAGCCGCCGCCGATGATTGCGTAATCACCGATGTACACGTGCCCGCCGAGTTGCACGAGGTTGGCGAGGATGACGTGGTTTCCCAACTTGCAGTCATGAGCGACATGGACGTATGCCATCAGGAGGCAGTCGCTGCCCACGGAGGTTGTGCCCGATGCAATCGTTCCGCGATTGAGCGTGCAGAACTCTCGAATGGTCGTTCGGTCTCCGACGGTCAGCGTGGTTTTTTCGCCCGCGAACTTCAGGTCTTGGGGAATGCTTCCCACGACAGCGCCGTGGTGAATGCGGCAATCGCGCCCGATGGTAACGCCCGATGCTACCAGGCAGTGCGAGGCGACGGTCGTTCCGCTGTCGATTTGTACACCGGCCTCAA
The DNA here is from genome assembly GCA_024276335.1 of Bacteroidota bacterium. Lineage (GTDB taxonomy): Bacteria > Bacteroidota > Ignavibacteria > SZUA-365 > JAADGX01 > JAADGX01. Next base: position 2,286 of record JAJRXL010000263.1, on the reverse strand, counting down.
TGATCGTATGAGGACCGACGGTTACTCGGTCGCCGAGTTCTGCGGAAGGATCGACGATGGCAGTTGAATGAATATCGGGCATAAGGATAAGACGGATAAATCCCGGTCGGCGGAATCAGGTTTTTTGTAGTTTGGGTTCCCTCGGCATGATAGCCGCCTTCATGACGGCTTCGGCCACGAGGTTTCCATTGACAAAGCTCTTCCCTGCTATTTCACAGATATTGCGGCGGAATGCCCGCATTTCCACTTCCATGATGATCTGGTCGCCGGGAACCACCGGTTTTCTGAACTTGGCGTTTTCGATGGAGATGAAATATACCAGCTTATTCTTGGGATCGCCGACGCTGTTAAGCAACAGGATGCCCCCGGTCTGGGCCATGGCTTCCACGATCAATACGCCGGGCATGATGGGCCGACCCGGGAAATGGCCCTCGAAAAACGGTTCGTTCCCCGATACATTCTTCACGCCGACGATGCGATGGTCGAGGTCCAGTTCGATAATTTTGTCCACCAGCAAGAGGGGGTATCGATGGGGAAGAATATTCAGTATCGCGTCGTGATCAAAGACCACTCCCTCCTTCTTCTCGTACTGGTACTTCATGACCAGTTTCTTTTGGAGATAGAGCTTTCGGATCATCTTGGCGAATTCGACGTTGCTGGCGTGGCCGGGACGAGCGGCAAGAATCTGTGCGCGGAGCGGGGCGCCAACCAGCGCCAAGTCGCCCAGGAGGTCGAGCGCCTTGTGACGGGCGGGCTCGTTTTTGAATCGCAATTGGACGTTGTTTAAAAAGCCGTGCTCGTTGAGATGGATCTGCTCACTGAGGTTCAGTTTCTTCCGTAGGCTTTCGACGTCGTCATCCGCCAGGTCGCGGTCCACGATGACCACGGCATTTTCAAGGCTGCCGCCCTTGATCAGGCCTGCGTCATGGAGCGCCTCGACTTCGGTCAGGAAGCAGAACGTGCGGGCCGGGGCGAATTCCTTAACGAATTCTTTTTCCAGCGAGAAAAGGCCCGTGTGCTGGCTCCCGAGGGCGGGGTTCTTGTAATCAACCATGACCGTGATCCGGAACGCATCGGTGGGAAGCGCCACGATGTCCACTTCGTCTTCCTCGGAGCGGTAATGAATGGTCTTGTCAATGACCAGGTAATCCTTGGCGGCTTCCTGGCGTTTTATACCCGCGGCCTGCAGCGTTTCGACGTAGGGCATCGCGCTGCCGTCTCCGACCGGCGGCTCGATGTTGTTTATTTCGATGATGATGTTGTCGATTTCCAATCCCACCACGGCTGCCAAAACGTGCTCAACCGTGTAGATTTTGATATCGCCGTGGCCCAGCGTCGTACCGCGGGAAACATCCACCACGTAATCAACCAGGGCCGGAATTTCGGGATTCCCGCCCAGGTCGGTTCGAACAAAGCGAATACCGTAATTTTCCGGCGCAGGTTTAAACGTGAGCGTACACTCAACGCCGGTGTGGAGACCCGTGCCCGAGTACGAGGCGGGTTTTTCAATAGTACATTGGTGAACAAGCATGGAAAAAAAGTGTCAAGTTATCGGGAATACCACTGTAAAAAAACAGATTAATGTAAAATAGCTACACCATCAGTCCCATCAAAATACGACATCCGTGCGTTGTCAGTTCGCGGAGGCAAAGACGGGCACGGTGGCTCCCAGCATTCCCGCTCGATTGCCCAACCGCGCCGGTTGTGTGGCGAGCTGGCCGCGCAGGGGCGCGATGACGTAGGCGTTGAGTGATGCGTCGATGCCGTCAAACAGCGGTTTGCCTGCTGCGGCGATTCCGCCTCCGATCAGTATGGTGGTGATGTCGAGGATGTTTACGATCCCGGATAGGACTAGTCCCGTCTTGCTTCCGGCCTCGTACAGGATTTCGTAAGCGGCCCGGTCTCCGCCGCGGGCGGAATCGGCGAGGACTTTGGGTGTGAGGTCGTCCCGTGAGTAACCCGCCAGGGGGGATTCAGGGTGATGTCGTAAAATGGCGGCCGCGCGTTCGGTGAGGTAGGCCGCGCCCACGTATGCTTCGAGGCATCCGCGGGAACCGCAGTTGCACGCGGGCCCCTCGGCGTCGATGCTGACATGGCCGATTTCGCCGGCGAACCCGTGTTCTCCCCGCCATAATTTCCGGTCGAGAATGATGCCGGAGCCAACCCCCGTCCCGATAGTTACGAGGATAGAGTTCCGCGCATCTTTGCTCGCGCCGAAATACGCTTCGCCCAGCGCTGCCGCGTTTGCATCGTTTTCCACGTACACGACAAGGTTGCTCTGCTCCT
>JAJRXL010000262.1 GCA_024276335.1 Bacteroidota bacterium | reverse complement strand
TTCCACACGTTGCCGCGGAGGGGGTTGTCGAAAACGAGGGTCGCCACGCGGTCCTTTTCGTTGGGAAGGTAAAGGAGGATATCATTGTAATAGGGGTCCATTTCGCCGGTGGAGAAATTCCGCTGGGTGACAGGCGTGCCATACACACGGCCATAACCGAGGAGGCTGTTCCAGTTTTTTTCCTTCATGACATGGAGCAGACAGGGTTTTCCTTCCCGAGGGCCCGAAGCGCCGTCGGTGTCGTAGAGCCCGGCGAGATCTGGGTTTTCCTCGGCTGCTTTCCGGAAGAGCTCCATGAAGCCCTCGAAGCCGAAATGCTTCAGGAAACCATCCACGATCTCACTCATCCCGAACTTGAACCGGAGCCCCACCCGTGTGGAAGCATCCACCTGGCCAGGGGTTGCGTATTCATCCTGGATCATGTCGAGGGCGTACAGCATGACGGGCAGGACGTAACGGCGAAAGGCTTTCCCTCCGCGGTCGCCCGCTTCCGCCACGAGGATCAAACCCTCGATGCTCCTAATGGCGGCCGCCTTCCGGTCGCGTTCCCGCGCCTGGCGAATGGAGCCGTAGGCTTCCCAATCAATGTCGGGCATATCCACGTAAGTATCGGATGGAGGGTCGTACACGCGCACCGGTTTTTCCCTCCCGGGTTTTCCTTCCCAGGCGAAAAATCCCGTGCCTTCCTTCGAAGCAAGACCGATTCGCCCCGAGTTCTCGAGGGCCTCGATCCATTCGGGGTAATTGCGGCCATGGCGTTGGTACAGCGAACGCAGGCGATCGTGTTCGGGAAGGGCGGCGCCCATGTGACGGGCCGACTCGGTGAACGGCATGTGCCCGGTCCGGTCCAGCACCTGGAACGGGTTGGCGGTCAGCATGGCGAATACCAGCGGGAGTTCCACCAGGTCGCGTCCCTGCCTGACGTCCCAGCTGATGATCTGGCCCATCGCCTGGAAGATGGGATCGGTGACGTATCCGTGGTGATCGCGCTCGAGAGCGATGACCTTTTTTTCCAGCATCTGCCCGGCGAACATGACGCCGCGAATGAAGGATTCCTCGCCGGCGTAAGGTCCTTTCATGACGTCGAACAGGCGATTGGCGTGGAAAGGGTAGTAGCCGTGGCCCGTGAGAAACTTCTCCCGGAAAACATTATCACTGAACAGTTCCGCCAGCTCCGCGGTGGTGTGCGAGGAGGTATTGGAAAATATGAACGCGACTTTTTCCAGGTCGGCGTGTTCCTGTATGAGAGAAAATATGGTTTTCTTGATGTCGATGCGTTCGGTGGCCACTTCCCAGATCACGTCGGCATTGCCCAGTTCCTTGTAATCCCGGGTGTACTGCACACGGCCGGTGTAGGATGCGACGTCACTTTCATGGAGGCGCAGGGATTTGACTAGGCTGCCCGCGTATCGTTCAATTTCCTTCCTCGCTAGCTCCAGGGCGGTCTCGGCGATATCGATCATGACCACCTGGCAATCCATCTTGTTCAGGATGTCGATGGCAATGCCGATGCCCATCGTACCGGCCCCGATGAGAGCGATTCTCTTGATGGCCCGCAAGGCGGGAAGTTGCTGCTTGTACCGTGAATCTCCGTAGTGGAAACATGCGCCCATGATTGTTCTCCTGATGATATTCCAGGGTACTCTAAATCGTGTTACTAAAATAAAAACAATCGGGAGATTGTGCGCATGAAGTCGGAAGAGATTTTCGAAGAGGGAAGAGCCGTTTGTGCCGTTGTTCAGTTGAGGACGGTGATGATCCTGCCCGCAGAGGCATCGGTGGTTGTAAGCCTTACAAGGTACAAACCGCTGGACAGGGCGCTTGCGTTGATCCGCACCACGTGACGTCCCGGGGAAACGAGGCCATTCCACAGGGATTGCACGCTTCTCCCCAGCATGTCATAAAGCTTCAATGTCATGTCGGTCGCGTTGCCGCGAACTTCTAATGCTGCCGTCGTCCAGGTCTGACCGGATGGGCTTTTTCTCCCGAAGGGATTCGGATAGTTTTGTTGCAAAGACACACGAGGTGTTTTCGCGCGCGCGTCCGGCGCACCGATGGAGGAGATGGTCGTGGTGATCCGCACTTCCTGCAAGACCGGCGTATAGGCGCTGTCCGCCGTGGTGAAATACACCTTGTACTGCATCCAGCGATCCGCGTCATGGCGGGGAGGAAGGGGCGTTTTGGGGATGGTATAGAAACTGTCTTACGTACCGGCCGGTCCGGTGAACGGCAGGGAATCAAGTTCGCTCCGCGTGTTCGCGGTGCGAACCTGGAACCTGACGGTGCTGGAGGGAGATGGCGTCAGGGCGTCCCAATCGAGGACAGCGCCGCGGACCGGAACCCCGAAGTCGTGTTTCTCGGAGACCAGGTATCCTTGCGGAACCGCCGCCGAGACGTACACGCTGCCGTGGCCGTTGGTTTTAACGGTGCCCGCGTACAAACGCCCGTGAAACGACACAAGGGATTCTATCTCCTCGTCTCTCGGGATTGTCCGTGACACCTGCTGCCACAGCGTTCCGTCCGCGGTTCGATACAAAGCCCCTTGCTGTGCGCCCGCGTAAAGGAACCCACCGTATTCGATCATGGATCTGGTCATGAAGTTGCTGCCGAAGGGAATGGGTAACGATTCCCATGCTCCTCCGTTGTATCGATGGAGGTATTGGCGGTCGAGGAAACATAGCATGGAATTGTACGCCAGGAACATGCCGTAGCCCCCGGAGAGCAGGGGGATCGCATTCGCACTTATTCCTCCTTCGTAGTAGCGGAACACGACCTTGCCTTCCGGCGCGCGCAGGTCGCTCTGGATGTACAGCGTATCCCGGAAAATCCCCATGAAGTACAACCGCCGGAAATTTTCCTGCTTACCGCCTTCCGCTTCCACGCGGAAGACCTCCGACCAGGAATCGCCCTCGTTCGTGCTCTTATAGAGCTTCCCGCTCCAGTTGCCGATATTCGTTCCTGTTGTCACGAACATGTCGCCGCGGTAGAATATGAGGTCGAACACGTGGATGCCGTTGGGGACGGTGCCCTTTCGCACCCAGGAAGTTCCGTCGTATATGTAGATGTTGCCCCATTGCCAGCTCCCCTGCGAATCCGCGCCGGGGATATACAGTTTCCCGTTGTGCACGACCAGCCGGATGATTCCCTGTTCCCACACCGAGTACTCGAGGTTCCAGGTATCCGTGGCGTAGTCATAAGAGATGACGTCACCGCCGTTCACCATGAGGGGGCTGGTGCATGCGGCGAGGTAGAGTTTCCCGTTGAGCACTTCCATGTCCCAGACACCTTCGAGCTGCGTAGGGGAAAACGCGTGAACCATGTGGCGGGGAAGATTGCGAAGCAGGAGTTCCCCCGGGCTTGAATAGGTGTCGATATTATCGGTGGTTTCAAACCGTCCTCCCGACCAGTCGGTCTGGCGCCATTGCAATTGCGCCCACGCGGGGTGAGAAGATACTGCCATCCAGAATACAAGTAACACCTGCCATGGAAAAGCGCGTGTCTTTTCAGTACAAAAAAGCATGATGTTCTCCGGCGAAAAAGGTAACCCAATTTAACAATATCAGCGGCGCAAAGTCATCTTTTTCCTCAGGACCGTGGTCGAGGTGCTGAGCTGGTAAATATAGACGCCGTCCGGTAGGTTGCCGGGATCGAACACAAACGGGTACAAGTTATTGTCCAGCTTGTCATCAAAGAGCGTACGCACTTTGCGGCCCATTATATCGAAGACGGATAAGGTGACATGGTCCGGCTTTTCAAGTCCAACGTAGATTATGGTAGAAGCGGAGAACGGGTTTGGAAAATTCTGGGCCAGGGTGATCGATTTCGGCGTGGGGAAATCATCAGATGTTGTCATGTCATATATGTACATGTCGATATAGGACATGTTGTCCCCGCCATAAAAAATAGTGTCGATGGAATTGACGGAGGGACCGAGGACGGCGTTCCCGAAATCGAAGGTTGGGTTCGGCAGCAGCCCCATACCACCGGTGATATTGAGTTCCAGCGTATGCTGGAAAAAGACAGTGTGCACGGCGGTGTTTAAATTGAATTCGAGAATGTCGCGTATACTGCGGTCATTGTTTCGCACCTGGTAATGGGCCCGTGTTACCGGTTTCGATGAACCGTCGCCCTGCTTATCGAAGAAAAGGAGATTTATCTGGTAGGTCGAAGCCTGGCCGTTCGTAACGAGATGAGCTTTGCCCATGGTGCCCACGATGAACATCGGCCCGGGGAAGCTCCCGAGCGCCAGCGTGAGAGCATTCGATCCCAATCCCCGGAGATACGAGGTAAGAAGGTATCCTTCCTTTGTCGGAGGAGTGCGCGTAAGGCCATCTTCGCTAATGAACAAGCGTATCCTGTGGAACCTGGGCGGCAGGGGATCCGTTGGGAACAACCAGGCCCCGTGATTGCTGAGGGAATACACGTGGGGTTTGCCGGTAGTCGCGTTGAACATGACCACGGCGCTGTCCGGCGAGGCCACTGTTTTCACCGAGGGGTCATCTTTGAGCCAGTACCGGAGCCAGCGTTCCGTCACGTCATTGATGTACGCCTGTTGTGACGGGTCGGAAGGTGCGCTGTGACCCGCGGGCCAGAGGACGATGCGCCGGGGCGCGGAAATATTGTAGAACTGCCGGAGTGCGGAGGACGGGTTGAAATATTGGTCGTAGTAGGAAACCAGCATCAGCGTTGGTGTGCTGACGCTTTTCTCCAGGCTGGTGGTGCTGTATTCTTCAAGCTTGCTACGGATGAGGGAGAAGTTGTCGTCCTTGATGGCCTGGCGAATGGTATCGCGCACGAGCGGAGCAAAGCGCACCCGGTCGGTCATCAGTGTGGTGGCGAACAGCCAATTCACCGCGTTGTTCATTGCCCAGTTTTCTTCGAATCGCCCATTGGCCACGATGGAAACGACAGCCCGGACGCCCATGTGGTACGCCGCCGCCATCCAGGCGTGAATTCCTCCCTGTGAGGCGCCGTAAGCTGCTACCCGGTCGGGATTGACGTCGGGAAGCGACTTGGTGAAATCAATCATGGCCTGCAAATCGCCACGGAGATTCTTCGACGTGAAGAAGTCGAATTCTCCTTCCGACTTCCCCTGGCCGCGCACGCTGTAAGCGACACCCGCGTAGCCCTGGCGCGCGAGGGTCGCGGCCAGGCTGCGGTTGTTGTTCTTGTTTCCGCTGAACCCGTGAATGTACAGGATAGCTGGATACCTTCCCGAAGGTGGCAAGGAGGCAGGGAGAACGTAAAATGCGTCTAGCTTGATCCCGTCGCTCATGGTCAGGACCGTATCGACGACGCGTACGTCCTGGGCCGGGACGTACGAAGGGATAAGGATGGTGATTGCCGTTATGAGCAGAGGAACGCTGAAAAAGCGAGTAAAGAAAATCATCGGAGTCTCCTGTTGAAGTTTCTACCGTACATTTCAGGACTAAACTGCCGGGCCGTATCTTTCATCATCTGGATGAGTCGTACCTGTATGGTGGTAATTCATGTTACAAAAACCCCTGTATTATACCAAGAGATTTTTCCGTGCCGCGCCCGGCCCTTTCCGGGACAGCATCGCCGCACTGGGAATTCTCATGCTTCTTTACAGCCTGCT
>JAJRXL010000027.1 GCA_024276335.1 Bacteroidota bacterium | reverse complement strand
TGCGAGATGTTTGGTTACAAGCCGGAGGAACTCATCGGACGAACAACCGAGTGCCTGTATCGATCGAAGGAAGAATACGAAGCCATCGGGTTGGAAGTCGTCGAGCAAATTGAAAAAACGGGGAAATTCTTCAAGTCCATCCTGGCCCGTCGCAAGGATGGCAGTACGTTCGAATGTGAAATCAGCGGACGCGCCATCGACATCAATGATTTCTCAAAGGGATTCGTGGGTGTGTGGCAGGACGTTACGGAGCGGAACCAGTACCAGCGGAGGTTGCAACAACTCAACACGCTCTTGAACGGCGTCCTGGACGCATCGGACCGGTTTGCCATCATTACCACCGATTTGTCCGGAAGCATCACGTTGTTCAATCGCGGCGCTACCCGGATGCTGCAGTGGAAAGAAGACGATATCCTCAATATCCATACGCCCGGCATCTTTTTCGCCCCGGGGCGGTTCCAGTTGGAACAGGATGAAAAAACGGAGATGAGCGGAGAAGACGCGTTTCATTATTGTCTTCAGGAACTCAAAGAGCACGGCTTGCACGAACTGCGGGGATGGTTCGTACGCAAAGACGGCAGCACCGTACCCGTCCACCTGGTATTGAACAACCTGTTGGACGACAATGGCAGTACCGTCGGATACTTGCTGATTGCGCGCGACATAAGGGAAGAGCTCCAGGCCCAGGAAAAGATCAAAACATACGTGGCGGAGCTACAGGAATCCGAGGAAAGTCTGCGGAAACTCAACGCCCAGAAGGACAAGTTCCTGTCTATAGTATCCCACGATTTGCGCTCGCCTTTCAACAGCATCCTTGGTTTCTGCGACCTGCTCCTCGATGAATCCGTGTCCTTTGACGAAAAAGAGCAGCGGCAATACCTGCAAATTATTGCGAACTCGGCCCGGCAGCAACTGGAGCTGGTGAACAACCTGCTTGATTGGTCCCGTCTCGAAACGGGCAGGCTGCGGTACAATCCCAAGAAGCACAACCTGGCCGCGCTGGTGCGCAGGAGCTTTGATAATCTTTCCGGAAATGCGCGCAGGAAAGAGATCACGTTGAAGTATACCGGTCCCGATATCATCAATGTCCGCGCGGACGACGTGTTGATCATCCAGTTGTTGACCAATCTCATCGGCAATGCGCTGAAATTCACGGAAAGCGGCGGAGAGGTAGAGGTGTCGGCTCGCCCGCTTGATAACGAGATGGTGGAAGTGGCCATGCGCGATACGGGCGTCGGTATTGACGAAGAGGACCTGAAAAAGTTGTTTCGGATTGACGCCAAGTTCACCAGTGAAGGAACGGAAGGAGAAAAAGGCTCCGGCTTGGGGCTGGCTTTGTGCAAGGAGATCACGGAAATACATGGCGGATCCATTCGAGCCGAAAGCAAGAAAGGCGAGGGATCGGTCTTCACGTTTACGTTGCCGGGTGCCATTCTCAGATCGGTTCTCCTGGTGGAAGACGTGCGCTCCGAACAGCTCCTTTACCGTCGTCTTCTCTCCCAGCTGGTGCCATACGCGGAGGTTTATATCGCCCAGAACGGGGCCGAAGCCCTCGAGATCGTAAAACAGCATACACCCGACCTGGTCATTACGGACTACGACATGCCGCTCATGAACGGCGAAGAGCTTATCCGCACGCTGAAGAGTAATGAAAAAACGAAACACATACCCATCGTCGTCGTCACCGGTGTCGATTCGATGGCAAATTCCAGTCGCCTGGTCGAAGCAGGGGCGGACATGGTGGTGAGGAAACCGGTGACCCAGGCGACCTTTCATAAGATCCTCGACTCGTTCGAATAAATCCTCCCCCCGTCATGGGATCAGGTGAACGTGCCTATTCCGTCGGGCGTACCTCCCCTTCAACGGGAGGAGCCGTGAAACGCCCCGCTGAGATAAGGAGTTGCCCAACGGTGATCGTCTTACTTGGGAAGCTGGGTTTTCGGCCGGGCAAAAATCCACGCGGCGATTACCGCCATAACGACGACGGAGAGTAAAAGCCAGTACATAATGAGGTCATCCCTGTTGTTTTGAAATGTATTGCTTGGTAAAAGCAGATTTCAAATACGAATCATCCTGGTCTTTTATCTGCAAAAGCATTCATGCTACCTCACCGTGTAGCAATGCAGGACTTTGCGTCTTGTATGTTGTGCGAAATAGTATGTAATCCTTCTCGTGCGCATTATCGGAAAAATTTTCGCAATTGTCAAGATGGCGCTCGTTTTTTTTATCTTGGTTGGCCGACGCCGGGTCATTGACGTGAGCTCGAAAAATCGAACCACGTGGTGCGTTCAGATGTCGCGGGCGAAGAAGGTAATAGTTGGGATTGTCGGCGGAGGAATGATCGTTCGAACGATCGGACGGATGAAGGCGGACGAGGGACGGACACCTCGACCTGCTTTTCGATCGTGTTGAAGCGCGGCAAGCTCCTTGGGGATAGCGGTGTTTTCTCGCGTTGACATCGCGCTCGAATTCCCGATTACAAGAATATTTGCATGAAAAATTCCCAGTAATGAGAACGTCGTCTTCCTGATCGGATCGGATGAAGATGATTCCTTATTCGCCAACACGCTTCCAAAAGCCGGAAAAACGTTGTGCTTCTTATCACGATCTGTTTTGTGGTATTATATTTGCTTAACAGTGGTCAGGTACTGCTGCTCGATATTAATAATAATAAGGTTTGTATATGAAGAGAAATTCAACCTTGATTATCTTATTTACGGCGTTGATCCTGGTTATCGGTATCGTCCTGGCAGCAATACTGAACGGCGAGCAACCGATACGGTACAATCATGAGAAACACATCCAGGATGCGGATTTAGAATGTATCGATTGCCACCGGAACGTGGAGACCGGTGAGCGGGCCTCGATTCCGAACATTGAAACATGCAGTGAATGCCATGACGATACGGAAGACGAGAACGAAGAGATAAGGAAAGTCGCGATGTACGTCGATGAAGGGAAACGCATCCCCTGGAAGCAGGTCAACATCGTTCCGGATTACGCGTTTTTTTCTCATCGCAGGCACGTTTCCGTAGGGAAGATCGCGCGTGAAACCTGCCACGGGAACGTCGCCTCGATGGTCACGCCTTTTTCCGAGCCGTACCGGGAGATCACAATGGATTGGTGCCTGGACTGCCATCAGGAACGCCAGATCTCTTCAGATTGCTATGCTTGCCACCGTTAATGGCGCCCTTACACGATATTCACGATAATCCAGGGAAATATTCATGGAACTGACTCGACGTGATTTCCTGAAATTGCTCGGCGTAACGTCCGCTGCCACCGCTGCCGGCGCTCTGGGCGCTAGCACGATATACTCGGTACCCGATCACATTTTCAATCGTGTGGTTACCGGACCCAGGATAGAAACATGGAAAACGAGCGTTTGTACCATGTGCCCGGGGGGATGTGGCGTTAAAGTTCGGCTCATAGATTCCATCCCCGTGCGCGTCACGGGAAACCCGCTTTATCCCATAAACAAGGGCGCAGTCTGCCCGATGGCGGAAGCCGGAGTTGAAGAACTGTTTCATCCCGATCGTATCAAGAGCCCCTTGAAGCGGGCGGGGAATCGGGGGGAGAACAAGTGGGAAAAGGTTTCGTGGGAGGAAGCGCTCAAAGTCCTGGCAGCACGTCTCAAGACGCTTACCGGCAAAAACGCGGGTGAACAATTCGTCCTTGTTACGCGGGACGACCATACCGCGGAGTTGGATTTCGTTAAGAGGTTCATGGAATCGATAGGGAGCCGGAACCTCATCGTTGAAAACCAGCTTGAATTTGGCGTACTTCCGGTTTTCCTGTCCCAGGGCCTATGGGAAGCTCCTGCGTTCGATCTCGTCAACGCGGATTATATCCTTAATTTCGGCGCCAATGTCCTGGATGATGGCCCTTCGCCCATCCATTACAACCAGCTTTACGCGCATCATCGCAGTCGAAGCATCGGTCACCGGCCGCGGCTCGTCCATGTCGATTCCTTCATGTCGAGGACGGCTGCCAAGTCGTCGGAATGGGTACCCATCAATCCGGGAACAATGGCGGCCTTTGCTCTCGGACTGGCGCACGTCATTATTCGTGACGGAACATACAATAAGCAGTTCATCGAAAAACATACCTTCGGTTTTTCCCGGTGGAAGGATGAAAACGGATCGTGGCATGACGGATTCAAGAGCGTGGCGCTTGGCAAGTACTACCCGGAGAAAGTTGAGGAAATGACCGGCGTGTCTGCTAAAAAAGTCGTGCAGCTCGCGCGGGATTTCGCCGCCGCGAAATCCGCGATTGCGATGTCCGGCGGGCAGGCGACGAAAAGCACGAACAGCGTATATACGCAGTGGGCCGTTTATTGCCTGAATGCCCTGAAGGGTAACCTTGAACAGCCGGGCGGGGTTCTCTTCCCGAAGATGATGGTCGCACAAGAGCGTGAAGGGAATCGTCGTGCCGCTCACGGGGAAGGTGAGGAAGCGTCATGGTTCAACAATCCCCTTCATGTACGGGCACTCTCCGATCTCGTATCCGCGCTGAGGAACAAGTCTCCGTTCGAAGTCGATACGCTGGTCTTTCATCGATCGAACCCGGTTTTCGATTCCCCGTACAAAAAAGAACTCTCGACGTTGTTGAGCCGGGCGCCGTTTATCGTTTCGACGGCGTCATTCTTCAACGAGACAACAGCTTTCGCCGATCTGATTTTACCGGAACCGGTATGGTTGGAGAAATGGGATCTCAGCCGGAAGGTGCCGGGGCTTGAATTCCTTCATCTGGGTGTTCAGCAACCCGTGATCGAACCAATGTATGACACGCGGCAGTTCGGAAACGTCCTCGTCCAGGTTGCCGCCTCGGCCGGCAGGGACATGGCCGCGGGA
>JAJRXL010000026.1 GCA_024276335.1 Bacteroidota bacterium | reverse complement strand
CACCCGACCCACGGGCGGGCGGGCAATCCTGCACGCACAGGAAGTCACCTACTCGGTGGTCATGCCCGCCGAGGAGCGGGGGATCATGGAGGTGTACCGGCTCATCAGCGCCGCCCTGATCGACGGGCTGCGGGAGTTGGCTGGTGACCTGACGTGGTCGAAAACCCGGCCGGATTTCACGCGCCTGTACCGGGAGCCGGGCGGTATTTCCTGCTTCGCCTCCTCGGCGCGCTACGAAATCGAATTCGACGGCCGCAAGCTTGTGGGTAGCGCGCAGCGCCGTATCGGCGACGTCGTGCTCCAGCACGGCTCCATCCTCCTCGACGACGCCCACTTGCAATTGACCAGGTATCTTCGTATCGATAATGATATCCGCGACCTGGTCCGGCGGGACCTTGAGGCACATACGATTACACTCCGCGAGATACTGGGACGAACAGTATCTGCCGAACAAGTTCACGCATGTCTTCTCAAAGGTTTTTCCCGGGCCTGGAACGTTAAATTCGTCGAAGAAGTTCTGAACGAGACTGCTGTCTCTCAACGGGAGGTTTGAACCATGTCCGTCAGCAAGAAAATTCGCAGAGTCACTACCCGCTCTATTCACGAGATGTACACTGCCGGCGAAAAGATCAGTTGCCTTACCGCGTACGATTACACCATGGCAAGGCTTCTCGACGAGGCAGGGGTTGACATCCTCCTGGTGGGCGACTCCCTGAGCAACGTGATCCAGGGAAACGAAACCACGCTTCCCGTGACGCTCGATGAAATGATCTACCATACGAAAGCCGTCGTACGGGGAGTTCACCGGGCCATGGTCATTACCGATCTCCCCTTCATGTCATACCAGAACACGGTGGAAGAAGCTTTCCGAAACGCGGGGAACGTGATGAAAACCACGGGTGCGGGCGGTGTCAAGCTCGAAGGCGGCGAGAAATGCGCCGAGGTCATTCACAAGATATCCATCGAAGGCATTCCGGTGATGGGACATATCGGTCTGCTCCCGCAATCCATTCACCAGTACGGCGGCTACCAGCCGCGGGGAACAACCGACGAGGAAGCCGAACGAATTCTCAAAGATGCCAGGGCCATCCAGGATGCCGGAGCTTTCAGCGTCGTGCTGGAAAAAATCCCGGCAAAACTGGCAAAACGCATCACCGCCGAGCTGAGCATTCCGACTATCGGGATCGGGGCGGGTGTGCACTGCAGCGGGCAGATCCTGGTCGTGTTCGACATGCTGGGACTGACCGAGGACTTCAACCCGCGTTTCGTACGCAGGTACGCAAACCTGGCGGAGGAAATGCGGAAGGCGTTTACCAATTACGTGAGCGATGTTAAGACCGGCGCCTTCCCCAACGAACAGGAAAGCTACTGACGAACCATTCCTAACGACGATTCCATGAGACCAACGGACATCACCCTGGAAATTTTTATGGCCCTGAGCGGAGTCGAAGGGTGGAAAGTGCGGCCATGAGACCAACGGACATCACCCTGGAAAGACCCGATGCTCTCCGTATCTCGTACGATGACGGTCACTCCGTTGTCTTCCCCTTGCGGTTCCTTCGCGACAATTGCCCCTGCGCGGGCTGCCAGGGCGAGACACTGCTTCTGGGCAAGACCTACCGCCCGGCCAAGCTCAACGTTCTGACGCCCGGCCAATACGAACTTGCGAACGTCAGCCTCGTGGGCAATTACGCGATGCAAGTGTCGTGGAAAGACGGGCACGACACCGGTATCTACTCGTGGGCCTATCTCCGGCAACTGGAAGACTCGCTGAAACGGCACCCCCCCGAAGAACAAGCATCGTGATTCCTTCTCCGCTCCGAATCGCCCTCCCTGCGTTCAAAAGCAACGAGCGACGGAACTACACGCGATGGCTGGAGAATATCCAGCCGGGCATCCAGTGGGTAACGCTTTTACCGGGCGCACACGTTTCGGTGGAGCTCGCGCGGTGCCACGGTTTGCTGCTTCCGGGGGGAAGAGACGTCCATCCCCGGCATTATGGTTCGGCGGAACACGCAGGCTTCTGCCACCTGGAAGAGGAAAGGGACGAGATCGAGTTCCGGGCAATTGAAACAGCGTTGGGCTTGAACCTTCCGGTGCTCGGCATTTGCCGCGGTCTCCAGGTGGTCAACGTTGCCCTGGGCGGTTCGCTGATCGTCGATTTACCCCGCGCCGGAATCCCGGGACATGGAAAAACCGGAGACGGCGATAGGTTCCATACGGTAAATATTGTCGCCGACTCGCTTCTCCCTGAGCGATCAACGATGGAGCAAGTGAATTCCACCCACCACCAGGCGGTGAATCGGCCGGCACCGGCCCTGCGTGTAACGGCAGGCGCGCCTGACGGAGTGGTGGAAGCGATGGAATGGATGGAAACGTCGGGAAACGGATTCCTGCTTCTCGTGCAGTGGCACCCCGAACGGCTCGACCCGCGGGCATCTCTGGCCTTCCTGCCCGGCCGCCTTTTCATCGACGCGGCGACCGCGTTCCAACGAGGTTCTTTCGCGGTTCTTCGTTGAACGCGATTCCATTGAATCGTATCTTTCGTAACAGGGCTGAGTACGTGGAACATTATAAACGCCCTCCGTGCAATCCGTCTTCCGGAATTTCACCGAGCCTTATGGCATAGATGAAAGGTTTGCGGGGAGCGCTTCCATGCGGGCTCAATCATACTGACACCTTCAAAAAGCATTCTTTTCCAAGGAGCATAGATATGGCTCAGAAAACAGCACCCAGAAAAAAGCAGCTTCGAAAAACCACCACGCAGTCGAAGAAACGAATTCCCAAGTACGTGTATTTCTTCGGAGGGGGAAAAGCGGAAGGGAAGACGGAGATGAAAAACCTCCTCGGTGGCAAGGGAGCAAATCTCGCTGAAATGACCAACCTCGGTCTCCCCGTTCCTGCCGGTTTCACGATCACCACCGAAGTCTGCACGTACTACTACAAGCACAAGCGTACCTATCCCCCCGGATTGACCGAAGCTGTGGACAAGGCGCTGAAGAAAGTCGAACGGCTGATGGGAGCGCGTTTCGGAGACGAAGAAAATCCGCTCCTTGTCTCCGTCCGTTCCGGGGCACGCGCTTCCATGCCGGGAATGATGGATACCATTCTTAACCTGGGACTGAACGACCAAACCGTAAACGGGCTTATCAAGCAGTCGGGAAATCCACGATTCGCCTACGATTCCTACCGGCGCTTCGTGCAGATGTACGGAGATGTCGTCCTGGATTTAAAACCAAAGACCAAGGACGATGTCGATCCGTTCGAGGAGATCATCGAGGCAAAGAAAAAAGCCAAGGGCGTGACGTACGACACCGAGTTGACCGCCGAGGATTTGCAGGAACTGGTGGCGGAATTCAAGAACGCGATCAAGCGTGAAACCGGTCGCTCCTTCCCGGAAGATCCGCGAGAGCAGTTGTGGGGCGCGATCGGCGCCGTGTTCGGTTCCTGGCTGAACGACCGTGCCATCGTGTATCGCAAGCTCAACGGCATTCCCGAGGAATGGGGAACCGCCGTCAATATCCAGGCCATGGTGTTCGGGAATTACGGAGAGGATTCCGGCACGGGCGTCGCCTTCACCCGTGATCCCGCGACGGGCGAGAATGTGTTTTACGGCGAGTTCCTCATGAACGCCCAGGGCGAGGACGTGGTGGCAGGCACCCGCACACCCCTGCCCATCTCGGAATTGGCGGAGAAGGACCGGCGTTCCTACCGCGAACTGCTCCGGATCCGGAAGATCCTCGAAGCGCATTACCGGGAAATGATGGATATCGAGTTCACCATCCAGCAGGGCAAGCTCTTCATGCTCCAGTGCCGGGTTGGGAAACGAACGGCCTTCGCTTCCATCCGCATCGCCGTGGACATGGTGCGCCAGAGACTCATCACCCAGAAAGAAGCGCTGATGCGCATCGAACCGGACCAGCTGAACCAGCTCCTTCGCCCCATCTTCGATTTCGTACAAAAGAAGCATGCCATCGCGGAAGGCAGGCTCATGGCGAAGGGGTTGAACGCCGGACCCGGCGCCGCCACCGGCCGCGTGGTATTCCACGCCGACGACGCGGTAACCCTTGTCTCGCAGGGGGCGGACGTCATTCTGGTCCGCATCGAAACGTCGCCGGAGGACATCGAAGGCATGAGCGTGGCACAGGGCATTCTTACCGCGCGCGGCGGTATGACCTCGCACGCCGCCCTTGTAGCCAGGCAGATGGGCAAGGTATGCGTGGCCGGCTGCGATGCCCTCGAGATTGATTACAAGAAGCGGGAAATACACATCGCCGGAAAAGACACCATCATTCACGAAGGCGATTTCATCTCCCTCGACGGAACAACCGGCGAGGTCATCCTGGGCAAACTGGAAACCCGACCCAGCGAGGTCCTGCAAGTGCTCATCGACAAGACGCTCGCCCCTGCGTCCGCGCCGATATACCAGATGTACGACCGCATCATGAAATGGGCAGACAAGTACCGCAGGCTGCGCATCCGGACCAATGCCGATCAGCCGGACCAGAGCGCAAACGCCATCGCGTTCGGCGCGGAGGGAATCGGCCTGTGCCGTACCGAGCACATGTTCTTCGGCGAGGGAAAGATCGGCCCGATGCGGCAGATGATTTTATCGGACTCCGTGGAAGAACGCAGGGCGGCCTTGGCCAAGTTACTGCCGCTTCAACGCAAGGACTTCGAAGGCATCTTCCGGGTTATGAATGGAAAACCAATCACCATCCGCACGATCGACCCCCCTCTCCACGAGTTCCTGCCTCACGACGAAGCCGGCCAACGGGAAGTAGCCAAGGACCTGGGCATCTCTTTCGAAGTTGTAAAAACAAGGGTGGCGGCGTTGCACGAATTCAACCCCATGCTTGGGTTCAGGGGTTGCCGCCTGGGCATCGTGTACCCGGAGATAACGGAAATGCAGGCGCGCGCAATTTTCGAGGCGGCGGCCAACGTGAAGAAAGAGGGCATCAAGGTTCTGCCCGAGGTCATGATTCCCCTGGTGGGACACGTGAAGGAGCTAAAGCTCCAGGAGGAAATTGTTCGGCGAGTCGCACGCGAAGTAATGAAAGAAACCGGCGTAAAGTTCAAGTACCTCGTCGGGACGATGATCGAGATTCCCCGCGGCGCTATCACTGCCGACGAGATCGCCGAGGTGGCCGAATTCTTCTCCTTCGGCACCAACGACCTGACACAAACAACGCTGGGTGTCAGCCGCGACGACGCGGGACGTTTCCTGATTCCATACGTCGAGAAAGAAATCTACTCACGGGATCCGTTCGAAGCCATCGACCAGGTCGGCGTCGGTTTCCTCATGAAACACGCCGTACAACACGGGCGGGCAGTCCGCGACAAGTTGAAAATCGGGATCTGCGGTGAGCACGGCGGGGAGCCATCCTCCATCGCCTTTTGCCATCGCATCGGACTGGATTACGTCTCGTGCAGCCCGTTCCGGGTTCCCATCGCGCGGTTGGCGGCGGCCCGGGCAGCCATCGAATAAATGCCATGCAAACAGGTAAGGCTGGCAGTAGCCAGCCTTCTTTGTTCCCCTCGCTCTTTCGTAACACGGGATGACAGCGTTTGTTAGTGCAGGAGGACGCTCATCGTCTCAAGGAGTTTTGCCCGTTTTATAGGTTTGGCAAAGTACGCGTCACATCCCGCAGCCAGGGCGTTTTCACGATCGCTGTCGAAGGCGTGAGCCGTCACGGCAATAACCGGAATCTTGTTCCATCTATCCTGCGCGCGGAGCCAACGGGTAAATTCCAAGCCGTTTTCTTCACCCCGCAAAGATATATCCATGAGAATGATACTGACCGGATGCTGGCCCAACAATGCCCTTGCCTCTTCAGCACTGACAGCGGTGAGTATATTGTACTCATCCCCCAGGATGATCTTCATGAAATGCTGTGTAGGCAGATCGTCTTCGAGGAGCAGGACCGGAGTTTTTCCTTTCATCAAATTGGCATT
>JAJRXL010000261.1 GCA_024276335.1 Bacteroidota bacterium | reverse complement strand
TGCGGGAAGACTTGCGCAGTCGTATTGCAGCGTACTACGAGGAACGTGCCGAGGAAACCCTGCATACGCAGATCATTGAAAAGATCGTAGAAAACAACCCCTTCGACGTTCCGGAATCGCTCGTCAAGGTGATTACGGACGACATGGTCGACCAGGTTAAGAAGCAGTACTTCGGCGAGAATTTTCCCGAGGGATTTGACGTGGACAATTTGCGCGCGGACTTGCGCCCGAAGGCGGTACGGCAGGCAAAGTGGATGTTCTTGCGGGAAGAGATCCTCGCCAGGGAGAACATCACGGTGGAAGACAAGGATGTTGAAGCCAAGGCGGAGGAAGGAGCGGAACGCATGGGTATCGATAAGGAACAACTGGTTGCATATTACAAGCAAAACAGCGAAGCCGTGGATGCTATCAAGAACGAAAAACTGTTTGCGCTCCTGAAGGCCGAGGCGGAAATCATCGAGGTGAAGGACACGGAAAGCGCCGAGGGATAAACGGTTTATTTCAAGGACTAACTCATAATCATGTCAAAATATCTGGAACACAAATGAAAGCGAATTATCCAATGCATGACCAGCTTGTTCCTATTGTCGTGGAAGAGACCGGCAGGGGAGAACGGAGCTGGGACATTTTTTCGCGCCTGCTCCGGGAGCGGATCGTCTTTATCGGGACACCGATTGACGATCACATTGCCAGTCTTATCGTGGCACAGTTGCTGTTTCTCGATTCGGAGGACCCGGGCAAAGACATCCGTCTGTACATCAACACGCCGGGAGGCTCCGTTTCCGCGGGACTGGCGATCTACGACACCATGCAATACATACGCGCGGACGTTTCGACAACGTGCGTGGGTATGGCGGCGAGCATGGGCGCCTTGCTGCTGACAGGCGGAGCGAAAGGAAAGCGCATCGCCCTGCCGCATTCGAAAATCATGATCCATCAACCCATGGGCGGAACCCAGGGGCAGGCGACGGATATCGAGATATATACCCGCGAGATGCTTCGTACGCGGGAATCCTTGTACAAGATCATGGCGGAACATACCGGCAAACCATTGAAGGAAATCGCACGTGATTCGGAGCGGGATAATTACATGACAGCGGAAGAGGCGAAGGAATACGGCATTGTGGACGTCATTCTTGCCCGCAGTGCGGAGACGAAGAAAGGTTGACCGCCGCACCGGCGATGTATGTTACAAGCTTTGAAACAGAGACGAATCGTAATTCAGCGCACCGCGCACCGCCATAGATCGATTATACCGGTTATGGGGATTGTCATGTCCCTTGTATTGGCGCAGTGCTCGTCCGTTCCCACGCCCCAAGTCGATGAGTACCCGGTGGAAATCACGAACCTCGGCGCGATCGTGAACTCCAGCGCCAACGATTTCTCGCCCACGGTGACAGCCGGAGGCAACCTGCTGTATTTCTGCTCGGATCGCGGCGGAAAGCAGGCCGTCGGCGGCCAGGACTTCTGGATTTCATCTTTCGATGGAAGGTTCTGGAAGTTGCCGCTCAACGCCGGCCCCCCTGTCAATACGAACGGCAACGAAGGCTCGCCATCCATTACCGGTGACGGGATGACCCTGGTTTTTGCCGCCTGTGACCGTGCCGACGGTGTGGGGCGGTGCGATTTATACCTGTCGCACCTCCAGGGGATGCAGTGGGACGAACCGCGCAACATCGGTCCACCTGTCAATACCTCGGCTTGGGAATCGCAGCCTGCGATAAGCGCAGACGGTCGGGTCTTGTTTTTCGTTTCCGATCGCGAAGGCGGTTTTGGTGGTCTCGATATATGGCGTACTGAGTTGCTGTCGGATGGAAGCTGGGCAAGTCCCGCCAACCTCGGCCCATCGATCAACACGGAAGGCGACGAGACTTCGCCGTACATCGCGGCGGATGGAAAGACCCTGTACTTTAGTTCCGACGGTCGCCCGGGACTTGGGGAAACGGATATCTTCGTATCGCGTTTTGTCGATGACGCCTGGACGGAAGCGCGAAACGTGGGGCGTCCCCTGAACTCGGAACTGGATGACGAGTTTTTTACGCTCGCCGCGGAGGGAACGGTTATCTTCTTCGCATCGCAGCGTGAAGGAGGTCTTGGCGGCTACGACTTGTACCGCGCCGAACCGAATCCTTTCCCGCCGGGGGCCGTCGTGTACTTGCGCGGGACGGTTCGCGACTGGAAAACCAAGGAACCATTGAAAGCGCATGTTGAGGTCATCGACGAGGAGAGCGGGGAAACCGTTTCCACGTACACATCGAACGACGTTACCGGGCATTATGCCATCGTTCTTTCCATTGGCAGGGATTACCGTGTCGTGGCCCGCGCTCCCGGTTTCGCGGAGGAAGAGCTGGAGGTTTTGCTGAAAGACGTGACACGTTTCGAGGAGCGTTCGCACGATTTTCTGCTCCGATCCCGCAGCGCCGAGCACAAGTTGTTCGCTTCCGTTAACGCAGACTTGTGGGGCAGCGATACGCCCGTGCGGCCAGGAGAAGAAACCGGCCTCGTCATCGAAGAAATCGCATACACGGAGACCGTACCGTTGTTGCATTACGTTTTCTTCGAGCAGGGGAAAGCAACGTTGCCTTCGCGCTACAAGACATTGACTTCCGCGCAGACGGGAGAATTCCGGCAGCACAAGCTCCCGCCCGACGTCTTGGAACAGTATCACCATTTGCTCAACATCCTCGGCTACCGATTGCGACGCAATCCCGGCGCCGTGGTAACACTGACCGGTTGCAACGACGGCGTGCTGGAAAAAGGCAACCTGGACTTGTCTCGACGGCGCGTGGAGACGGTACGGGATTACCTTGTGAGCGTTTGGGGTATCGCGCCCCGGCGGATTGTCATTCGCAACAGGGGCATACCGGAACGCCCGTCCCCGCTCACCACGCCCGAGGGCATGGAAGAAAACCGACGCGTGGAGATCGTCACCACCCCTGACATCATGGGGCCTGCGGTGCGCAAGGAAATCCAGCGCACGCTCAATCCCTCGAAGGTTGTCTTCAATCTTTTCATCGAAGCAAGTGAGGGGCTTCGCCGCTGGGATCTCCACGTGACCCAGGATGGGAACGAGCTGCGTACTTCCGATGGCTATTCGACCTACCCGGACAGCATCGCGTGGAACTGGAGGACCGTCAAGGGTGAACTGCCTGCGACGGAGTCGCCGCTGCAGTATTATTTACACGCAATGGACGCGGCGGGAAACGAAGTATCCACCGAGCCGAAGAGCATTCCGGTGCACCTCCGCACCCTGGAACGGAAACGCGCGCTCAACTTACCCGATCGGCGTATCGAGAAGATCAGCCTGATCCTCTTCGACTTCAATTCATCCGAAGTCGTGGGCAGGAACGAGCAGATACTGAACGAAGTGAAAAAACGCGTCGCTTCTGGTTCCTCGATCCTGGTCCAGGGTCACACCGATCGGACGGGCGACGCGCGGTACAACCTGGTGCTGTCGGCGAAGCGGGCGAAATCCGTTGCCCGCCGCTTGACCGCGATCCTGGGCCCCCTCAGTATTCGGTACGAGGGACTTGGCGAGGAACCGCTGCTGTTCGACAACGACACTCCGGAGGGGCGTTTCTACTGCCGTACCGTGCAAGTCGCGATAGAGACTCCCATCCACTGACATTCAACAATCGCAACGTTCACCGGGATCAAAGATGACCACATCAATTCTGTTTCAAAGCAATAGATATTTGCCTGTTATTGTTGTTCTGTCGGTGCTTCTTTCCTTTGGCCTTGTCGGATGCCTGAACTACGAGCAATCGGCAAAGATCAACGCTGATGGGTCCGGAACCCTGCGGATTCACTACTGGACGATTGAACCATACGTGACGTGGCTTTCTCAGAACAAGGTGCCATTCAATGAAGACGCGATTCGGGAGCGCTACGCCTCGGATTACACGACGGTAAAGGGGGTGCGCGTCGAGACGCGGGAGTCCGATTCCACCCGCCACGTGTGGGTCGAGCTGGACTTCACGGATTTTTCGAAACTGAACCAGACCAAAGCCTTCGCCGGAAATATTTTTGAATGGAAACACGAGGATGGCAAGATAAAGTTTCGTCACCTTACCGCGCTGGATACGACGGTGAAAGGACCGGGGCTCGAGGGCTATACGGTTGTGTATTCATACACCATGCCAGGGAGTATTCTTAGATCCAATGCCGTGGAATCGGAAGATAAAACCTTGACGTGGGCTTATCGCCTGCCGCAGCTTTCCCGTAGCCAGGAAATGAAAGCCACGATCATGGACCCATTGACGGCGAAAGGGCTCACGAATGAACAGATCATGCTTTTCTTTCTTGGTTTTGTCGTGTTGGGGGTGGTGCTACTCTTCGTGGTACGCAAGCGCAGGTAAGACAAGATAGGGCTGTGTGCGATGGAGCCCAGGTACCACTGGTTATGGATCGAATAACGAATATCAGGGACAAGGAGAGCGGGAGACAGGGTGAAATGGGATTTTCGATTTTGCGCTTCGTAATGGTGTCTCTCTTTCATTGAATACAGAGGACGGGATGAATTGGAATGTTTTTCGAGTTTATGAATGAAACCGCCGGGAGCGCCAATATCTTACACCAAGAGCGCAGAGGGTTATGTTTTTGTTCCGGGGCGCTCCACTCATTCCATTAGGTTCGATCTTTGTAGTCGTGGTGGAGACTCCGCAGCCCCTTTCGTTGAATAGCGGATTCATCACCCCGGTCCTCGCAAAGACTATCGAAGAATTTGCCAATTCGTCAGTGAAAGGCCAAAGTCCTGATGCTCTTGAGATTGATTAGGAGTGATGGAAGGTGTGGCCATCCACTGTGATACCCGCGAAAGCGGGTATCCAGGATTCGTCGATTCACCCGACATCACTCTACCGTTGTTCGTGGTCTTATCCGCCAATGCATTAATCCGATAATTCACCGATTATCAACGTCGCATAAAAAGAAAAAGCGGCGTAACGCCGCTCTATAATAGCAAAACCTTGCGAAGTTACTTGGCCAGTATCATTCGCTTTGTAAGAATTCGATTCTTTGTTTTCAGTTGGTATATATACACGCCGGAAGGCAGGTTGCTGGCGTCGAATTCGATTTCGTACGTTCCGGCGGGCTGCTCCTTGCTTACGAGCGTTTTTACAACTTGTCCGTACGCGCTGTAAACACTCAGCGTAACGAACTCCCTCCGCGGAAGAGTGAATGAAATCACCGTGGTTGGATTGAAGGGGTTCGGGAAATTCTGATGGAGCGTCAACGTGCCAGGGATGATATCCTTACCAGTACTCGATATCCTCGGAGTTGGTACGAGATAGAAATTCACTTCCTGGATCCTGGTCGGATCGGAAGAGCCGGAGTAAGACAGGACGATATTCGGATTCGAGGTGGACACATAACCCGGTTTATCTGCATAGACGGTATAGGTATTCGGATTCAAGCTGGGAATGGAATACCAGCCTGCGGAATCACTGATCGCGTAGCCTTCGATTGTTCCCTTGGTACTATGCACGGCGTAAATAAGCACGCCCGTGACGGGGATATATCGGTTGCCCGAGAAGGTCAGGACGCGACCCCAAATCGAGCCCAGCCCCTCCGTTGCAAACGCCGGCACCTGGACGTCAAGATTTTGCAGTGTCCCGATGGTATAGAAGCTGTCAGCCTTGGACCACGTGCGTGTGGCCCCGGATGAACGGTAATACATGGGTGCATGCGCACCACGCGGCGCTGCTAACAGTATGTACAGCGCCGAATCCGGTAAGTCGCTGAAAAGGAATACACCCGATGAGTCGGACTTGCTGAACCGGAAGGTTGTTGTTCCACCTGCGCCCCGGCTTACGGATTTTTGAATAAGAACGATATCGGCCGGAATTCCTTTGCCGTTTTCCTGTTGCGTGACCTTGCCCGTGATACGGTTATCCGAGCTGTTCGTGTACGGAAGCGCGAACGTAATAGGACCGGAGGTCGTGTCGATGACGATGGCCCGCGCTTCAAGAGGATTCGCTGACTGGTCGTAGTATCGATCCTCAAAATCCTTGTGCTGACAGAGGATGTAATACTTTGTGCCGAGTGGTAAACGAGCACTGAACGTACCGTTCGAATCCGTCAAGACGACCGTGTCTGCTTTTACTTGCAGATCCTCGTTGAGCGAGAAGAGATACGGATTGCTACGGTTGGTGGTATCTCCGATACGGAGGAAATCTCTCTGCCGGATGAACGATACAGCCGCATTACGTATTGCCGTGCCGTTAGAATCGACAACCGATCCGGAAACGGTTGTCTTGGCGTCGAAGTTACGTGTAAGAATAAATGACAACTCCAGCGAATCACCCTGGACGATGTTGTTTTCCCTCGCGTCGATGAGGCTGGAGGCGTTCTTGTACCACTGCGAAGAAAACATGAAGACCGGCGACTTCGCGTACGCATAGTACTTTCCTGCTTGAGCGTTTTCGACGCGGAAGTTGCCGCTGGAGTCCGTGTATGCCGTGTAAGTGAACGTTGTGCCGTTTCCAGTCTGGCTCAGCCGCACCTCGGCATTGGCCAGGGGAGTGCCGATTTCGCTCTTAACCGTTCCCTTGATGATGACCGGTTTATTGGCCACCCGTATGGCAAAACGCTGGTACGCCGAAACGTTGTTAACTGTGTCGGTCGCAACAAGCGTGACGGGATAGTAACCGATCTTCCTCGGTACCCAGTACACGCGACGGTCATATTGGTTGATGACCATGCTGTCCGGGTGACTGCCTTCAAAGCTGTACTTGAGGTTGTCGATATCGGGCGCCGAGACAGTAAAGGGATAATCGTAGGTCTTGTTAACAATCGCGGTGATCAGCGGACGCGACGTGAATGCGATTGAGGCCGTTTTTTCGACTACCGATATTGATACAAAGGCCGCGGCACTTGTATCCGAATACACTGCATCAACAGCATAGTAATACGTCCCCGGCAACACGTAGTAATCCGTGTACGATTTCGCGGTCGCAGTGTAGAGGGTCGCCAGCTTTTCGAACAATGGTAACGAGTTCGTGCGATAGATGACGTACTTGATAGGAACTTGACCGGTAGGGAGATCCCACGTCAAGACGACGTTTCCATTGTCATCCTGCGTTGCGGCGAGATCCTGCACTTGTGAGAAAGCCGGAGTGAAGGTTGTAACGACGAGAATAAAACCAATCAACCATGACTTCATGAGGCCCGGGATACTTTTGTGCCGTGGCAATATTTTGTGTCGCGCTGTTCTCACTTTTCGCGTTAAATTATATGTTTCTTATGTTGTTTGCAAGTTCATCTTGAGAAAAACTTTAACTCAGTGTAGTATGCAGAAATCGCGCCAGATTTCCTATTACAAATTCAAGTTAATTTGAGGGTTTTTCACCTGCTGATTTGAAGCAGACGTTATCTCGACGCCATTTTATTGAACGCTCGTCGGAATATTGACGGAAATTACTGCGTGGCATTACATCATCCCGAGTTTTTTCATGCGTTCAATGAGGGTTGTGCGCTTGAGCCCGAGAATTTTCGCGGCTTCGGTCTCGTTGCCGTCCACGTGTTTGAGAACGTACTGGATGTGATCGCGCATTGCTGCGTCCAGGGAAGCAATCCTTCGAGGAGGTTTAAAATCGATGGTTGTCGGGTTGCCGGGACCGGTCGCTGGAATCGATGACGCGTCTCCACCGGGGATGTCCCGTGTCGTTAAAACATCGCTTTGAGACGAGACAATGATGCGGTGAATAAAATTCTCCAATTCACGAACGTTGCCTGGCCATGGCGCCTGCATGCAATAGTCCATGAATTCTTGTGAGACACCGCTCACTTCCCGGCCGAGGTTCCGTTTGTGCTTTTCCAGGAAGTGGTGCACGAGCAAGGGAATATCGCTCTTCCGCTCCCGGAGCGGCGCGATCACTATTGGAATGACGTTCAAACGGAAAAACAGGTCCTGGCGAAATCGCCCGGCCTGGATTTCCGCCTGGAGATCGGTATTTGTCGCTCAGATAATTCGTACGTCTACGAAACGGTTGCTGGTTTCCCCGACACGGCGGAATTCGCCTTCTTGCAATACCCTGAGCAACTTTGCCTGAAATGCGAGCGACGTGTTGGATATCTCGTCCAGGAAGAGCGTCCCTTTGTCTGCTTCCTCGAACAGCCCCGGTTTATCAACAACAGCGCCCGTGAACGCGCCTTTTTTATGCCCGAACAATTCGCTCTCGAGCAATGTGTCCGGCAGGGCGCCGCAATCCACCGCGACGAAATTATAGTTTTTCCGCTTGCTATTGTAATGAATGGCCTTTGCCACCAATTCTTTTCCCGTACCGCTCTCGCCGATGATGAGAACGTTGCCCTCGTTCTCGATGGCGACGTCCATCTCCTTGTAGAGTTTTTTCATCGGTGGACTCTGGCCGATAATATTCTCGAACGCGTACCGGCTTTCCACTTCCTTGCGAAGGTACTGGTTTTCTTTCACGAGGCTGTCGTGCAGGCGGGCGTTCTCGATAGCGATGGCGGCAAGGTTAGCGAACGCTTCCAGGAACTCGATGTCGATTTCCGAGAACGATGTTGACTGAAAGCTTTCTGAACGGCTGTCGATATACACGGTGCCAATGATTTGGTCCTTCAAGCGCATGGGAACGCATAAAATAGAATGGATCCTGAAATTTTTCACCGACTTGCGGTTGCGAAACGCCTCGTCGTTCTGGGCGTCCGTGACTACCAGCGGTTTCCCTCCCGACAAAACATCATTCATCACACTCTGGCTGATGTCGGTGGCGTCTTCCACCATCTCGCTTTCCATGTTGCGAGAAACTTTCAGTACCAGGTTGTCATTTTCGATCAGGAAGATGAGACCTCGCTCGCCGTTCATGGTTTGCAAGGCGAGATCCATCGTCAGGTCCAGCAACTCCGGGAGGGCTCGCACGGAGTTGATCTGGCGGCTTACCTCGTACAGGGTTTGCAGGTTACGTTCGCGGATGGCGGCGACAGCGTGAAGCGAATCCGTGCGATGCGTGGCAGCGTATTCACGAACGATTTCACGGTGTATGCGTACGTCTTCGAGGAAGCTCCGGTAAAAATTCGAGTCGGTGATGTTACCGGCTATTTCCATCAAGGCTTCGTGTGCGGCGGAAATGAATGCTTTTGCTTCCGCGTGATGTTTCGACCCGCGCAGGATTCGGGCATGATTATAATAAACGTCCTGCGCCCCGCCCGTCAACGTTTTCAACGATTCGAGGCGTTGAAGAGCGTCTTGTGAAAGAGCCAGTGCCTGGGTATGGTCTCCCTGAAAATGACAGGCCAGACCCGCGTACGATCGTGCCAGGACACTCAGACCGGAAAGCCCGTGTCGATCTGCATGATCTCCCAACTCGGAAAAAGCCCTGAACGCATCTTCCGATGCCTTGTTATTCAGACAAAGAAGCCCGTTCCTGAAATGCCACCATCCCTGGACGCTGGTATCGGGATGATCCCTCAGTATCCGTTCCGCTTCCGCCAGGTTGCGAGTGGCTTCTTCCATCTCACGGTTTTCGATGTGTACACCGGCCAGGTCGATGAGCGAGGCCGCCTTTCCCACGGCGTTGCCGGAAGACTCAGCTATTTCAATGGTGCGGTGGTATATCTGTATGGCTTCGGGGTAGGCGCCGAGCAACGTGTACAACTCGGCCAGGTTTTCCAAGGCTCCTTCCAGCGTGTAGTTGTCCCGGATCTCCAGGGCAAGGTTGCGGGCTTCCAGCAAGTGCCGCCGGGCCTCGGAATACCGGCCCATCGCGATGAGCACCTGGCCCATGCTGTGCTCCGCGCGGGCCAACCCCCGGCGGTCGCCGATGTCGCTGAAAATATCCAGCACCTGTCGATACCGTTCGTACGCTTGTTCGTAGTATCCGTTATGGAATTCCTGGATGCCCATGTTGCCAAGGCAGCGCGCCATACCCCGGCGGTCGCGGAGTTCCGAGAACAAAGAGAAGGCTTGTTCGAGCACATCCGACGCTTTTTCGGCATTCTCCAGGAAGTAGTACGCCACACCGAGATCGAGCAGTACCCGCGCTTTTCCCCCGGTATCTTCAAGTTGTTCGTAGTAGTCCAGTGCCTTGCCGTATGCCGTGTTGATCTGCTCGGTGTTGCGCCGCCGGAAGTTGATAAATCCCAACCGGGTTTGGGTGTCCGCGCAGCCCTGGAGATCATGAAGCGATTCATAGAGCCCCAAGGCTTTTTCCGCGCTACGTTGGGCGCGGTCGAATTCACCCAATGCCAGGAAATACTCCGCCTGGTTGCCGTACACGTGGGCCAACTTGCTGTTGTCTTTCAACTGGGCGGCCGTCACGAGCGATTCCTGGATTGCTTCTTCTTCTTTTTGTCGCGCTCCAAGGATATTCCACAGCTCGATTATGTCGCAAAGTGTTTCGAATTTCTCTTCAAGGTTCTCATCCACGGGTTCATGTTCGATTACCTGCTGGAGAAGGTTGGCCGCATCGGCAAATGCTTGCTGCCGCCGGGCGATTTTCGCCGCCTTTATCAGGTAGGGACGGGCACGCCGGTATTCACCGGCCATGTGCCAATGGTGGCCGGTCACACCGGGCGGGATGTCGGCAGGAGTTCTTTCGAAATACTCCCCAAGGCGTCTGTGGATCGCGCGTAATGTTTCAGCCGGAACCGCGTCGTGAATGATCGAAGTCAGTGCCTCGCTCGCGGGACTGTAACCATGCCAGGAACTTACGATGAGACCTGCGTGATGCAGTTCGTCCGTCAGGCTCTTGACTTCCGCGTGGTCCAGCTCGCACGCCGCCGCCAGCGCTTCCAGGTCGAGCGGGGTTATGGAGTCTGCAATGGCACCTGCGACGGATCGGGCGCGCGTGCTTAAATGTTTGACCTG
>JAJRXL010000260.1 GCA_024276335.1 Bacteroidota bacterium | reverse complement strand
TCCCGGGTGCATGCCGCACGTGTACAATTGTTTCTTTTCCTGTGCGGTGGACGATCCTCCATTCTCATCGCTCGAGCATGCACTAAAGGAAATGCCTGCCGCAAGCACGAAACCGAGAAGAAGAACCGTCATCAGCGCTGGCGTGTTTCTCAACCACTTCAGGCGGGACTTGATATAAATAAATGTCTTTTGATCTTTTAATGATTTCATGATTGTACCTCTATTCCAGCCAAGAATTCTATTTCAGCAATTTCTTTCCAATAATCCGCGCGCAGGCGGACCAGGTCCATCTCGATATCAAAAAGCTTCACCTGGTTATCGAGCACGGTCAGATAATCGACTTCGCCGACCTGGTATCCGGCGAGGGAGGCTCGAAGTGCCTGGGAAGCCTGCGGCAACAATCCCGTTTGTAGCAGGTGAATCCTCTCGCGTATCGTTGTAATCGCGGCGTCGGACCTGGCAAAAAGCTTCTGCAAGGTCTGCAAGACACTGTTATACTGATCGGAATACATCTTTTCCAGCGCGGTCGCCTCCTCTTCCGCGGCGCTGCGCTTCCCCCCATAATCCAACGGTATATTTATCCCGACCATAACAGACGCCAAGTCGTTGAAGTCCGCACCGGTAGCGAACAAGTAATCCCGCTGGTTGTACGCCAATCCGATCGTGAAATCCGGATACCACTGAAGTTCCGCAAGCTCTTTTTGGAACTGGGCTTTCATGACCGCTTCCTCCAGTCCGCGGAGAAAGGGCCGAAAAGCCCGCGCAGAATCAAGCAGGTCATCGACACGAAAAACGGTACTCGTAGGATCGTGGAGTGTATCTACAACGATCGTGGCGTTCGGTTCACGCAGTAATAGCGCGTTAAGATGCTCGGCCAGCGCTTGATACCGTTCCTGTAATTTCAATATCCGGTCGGTAATTCGCGTTATCTCCAGGTCGGATTTGACAATGTCCTGTTGGCTGCCCTTTCCCACCTCGTACTTGGTGCGAACGATGCGGGAGATGTCGCGTAACAGTTGACGGGACTGCTCTTCAATACGGATCACCCGCTTCACATAGGCAAGCTCGTAATAGGTTTTTTTCACTTCCCGGACGATGCTGTTCCGTTCATCCTCGAACTGCCGAAGCACGATCATCTCGTCCTGGTGAACAATATCGCCACGAGTGGACAGCTTCCCCGGGAACGGCAGCGTTTGAGCTAAGGCGATGACTTTCCCTGTCATCGGTTCCTGGGTGAAACTGAACGAATTAACCGGAAGATTGCTCAGGCTGAAAGCGAGACGGGGATCCGGCAAACTGGACACCTGCGGTATTCGCCGGTTTACTGCTAATTGTTGGGCGCGAAGCGCGTTGAGCCGGGGGCTGACCTGCAGGGCGCGATCGATGTACCGGTGCAACACGGTATCGGGCGGTACCTGGGCGGTCGCTCCGTTAACGCTAACAAGCCATACTGCCGCCAGGCACAAAAAAATAATCTTCATGAGTCGTACTCCTTTTTGTATCCATGTTA
>JAJRXL010000259.1 GCA_024276335.1 Bacteroidota bacterium | reverse complement strand
GCTTGCCGGCAGGATTCGAAAAAGGCTGTTGTCTTTTTCCAGGAATGCAACGACATCGGTCTTGGATAATTGCTGATCCTGAACCCTTTTCGTAATCATCTGCATTGGCTTATAATCCACTATCCACAGATCGACAATCAGAAGCAAAAACAGCACACCCTGGAATGCAACCAGCGACATACGTCGGCGAGCGAACATCCACACGGCGCCACCCGTCAGCGCCATGAATAAGAACGCCACCATGCTATCACGTAATGCCATTCCATAAATACCCGCCACGGTAGCATCTTTCAGCTCTTCCGGCACTCTGTTTCCCTGCC
Organism: Bacteroidota bacterium; assembly: GCA_024276335.1. Lineage (GTDB taxonomy): Bacteria > Bacteroidota > Ignavibacteria > SZUA-365 > JAADGX01 > JAADGX01. The sequence continues at coordinate 17,806 of JAJRXL010000259.1, read as the reverse complement.
CCGACCGGAAGGCTTGCTCGACCTGTTGGACCAGGTTCCATGATTGTGGCTGATATTTCTGAAGGTTCTCCGCGATCGTTTGTTGGAAGCTATTCCCGCTCAGGAAGAGAACGAGCAGCAGGAAGGCTCCCACGGCAACGGGAATCCACACTGCTTTGGTGATCTTCTTGCTGAACGCCTGGTCTTCTTTCTTTCCCATCACGCGAACACGTTTTATGATCTCGGTAACCCCGACACCTGCAAGCATGGCAATACAGAATGAATCAAGAAACAGGATCATGGATGGAATACGGAAATTATTGAAGGCGGGGACATAGTTGAACATCAGGTCATATACCAGGCCGAAATTCCTGCCGAGCGAAATAAGCAGCACAAGTACACCGAGGAATATCCAGAAATGGACAAAACGGGATTTCGGCGCCAGGACTATTCCCAGGAGAGCAAGGAAACATATCACGATGCCCAGGTACACCGGCGACTCGGTAAACGGCATGGTTCCCCAGTACGTCGGTGATCCGAAACCGACAAATGAAGGAACGAAAAACGTGGTGATCTCGGTAAAGCTGAACGACCAGTTCGTTGCGTAATCATAATCCAATCCGCCACGGATCTCGTGCCCCGATCCTCCCGACCCGGCCCCCCGGATGGAAAAATCTTTGTATTCCCAGGTGGCAAAGTACGGCCCGGAAAGCATGAGAAAAGCAAACACGGCGGCCCCAACGACAATCCCTGCAACGGCAAGCACGTTACCTAATCGCGCCCCTTCGTACCATTTGAAAAGCCCGTAGAAGAAGACGGTCAGGCCGCTGTAGAAAATCATCTGCACGTGACCGGAGTTGAACGTGAAATGAAATGCCAAGATCAACAACGCGACGCGAAGGAGAGATTTCTTTTCAAATAACATGTCCACGAGAAGCAGGATCGCCGGAAGCCATGCATACACCGTGATCTTGGTATTATGCCCGGCCATAACCCAGTTCAACGTGTAGATTGTAAACACGACCGCCAACGCGGCAACAAACGCAGCGAACGGTTCGAACTTCCGGCGCAAACCGAAGAGATACGTGAAAAAGCCGAGGAGAAAATAATTGAAGATATCCCAGAAACTGTCAGGCAACGGGAAGATGTTCGCAATGGACTGGAGCCACCCGTAGACCTGAAGGATCAACATCGGTTTCAAAGGATCCAGAAACGTGTGCAGGTACATCCCGTGACCGGGGATCGAAGACCCCCACGTCGGCATCCCGGAAAAGATATACGGATTCCAAAACGCGTTTACTCCTTCCTGCCTGGCTTTCTCTAGATACCCGTGCTCGTACACGATGGACGAGATCTTATCCGCCGAATGGAAGACCTTGCCGGAAAAAAACGCCTCGTGGAAAAACACGACGAGAAGCAATGCGATAAGGGAGATATAAATCGCGTGTGCATGCTTTTGGAGAAAAGAAGGAACAGCGAGGTCACCGGAATGAGAGGGGCTTTGACGCCGCGGAGTTCTTTTCTGTTTACCCATTGAAAATCCTTTGCGTTAGGAAACGAGAGACGATAGGTTCGAACGTATATTCCCTGCCCCCTCCCCCGCCCCTACTCCAAGTTCGGGAGAAAGTGAGCTCGGAATACGCTCCCGAAAAGGTATCGAATACCTCCAGCATTTACAATCATATCTTCAAGGACCGTCAGGGAATGCTGAGCAGTCGCACACCCAAGGCCATAAGGCTGCTCGATTGTGGTTGGGGACTGATGAAGTTATCAGGATCATACGTGTACCTGAGAAACACCCGGAGGGCCGCCGCTTTTCCGAGAAAATCCCAGAAGAGTTCACCGGCAGGATTCACCTGGATCCGTGCAACGGAAGAGAATCTCCCGGCCGCATTTCGTGGGCCAAGACTAGTAACACGAATATCGATAGTAGCGCCTGTTCGGTATGTACGCGCCAATGTTTTGGACGCCGTGCACCGGGCACGCAATGCTCCCTGAAATGACTGTACACTTGGCGCAAGCTTACGCGTAAAAATCGGAAAGCGCTGATCCTGAACGATAACATACACGTGAGCTGCTACGAGCGGTTCAATATCCCAGCCAATAAACCGCAAAGGTTTCCTGGTCCAACGCGCAAATATACTTCCATAAATCAATGCCCGTTCTTCTTCGCGATTTGAAGTACGCAGTAATTCAAGATTGTCCACATCGTGCTTGCAGCGATGCAAGTAGCCGAAGCTCCAGACCTGCGCGCCGTTTTTCACGCCGAGGACAATCCCTTCTTCCCAGATAAACGCTCGTGGGTTAAACGTAATGTTGTTATTCGGATCAACGACCAGGTGGATGTTGGTTTCAAAGTTGATATCCCACATCCCCGAGCGGAACAGCTCCATGTTTCCGCCTAATGAGACCACCCATCGATGATTGATGTCCCTCGCAACCACGTACTGTCCGAACTCACCCCATAATGCCAACGAAGAAAGGAACCCCTCTTCATTTTTCCGTACGTCGTTCAGAAGCGGAATCGTTGGTTGGATCGTTTCGGGATACAACCAGGTTTGCGATACAAGCTGACCCCGGGGGAAAAACAATGCGACCGCTACCCCCATCAGGAGTCCTGCTTTGAAACGAACAGCGAATACCTGGATCATCGAAAGGGATCGACAGGAGACAAGAAAAGGTGCGTAAACGAGGCGGCTTTTCGCATTTATTCTTCACGCCTCCATAATGGAAAGAAAAAGGCTCCATCCGGATGGAGCCCTTTCTGAGCAAGGTCTGGCAAGACGGCTTTATGCGACTTTCTTGATTTGCGGCCTTGAACCCGTCACGATTACTTCTATTCTATCGAGCTCTACTGAAACCTCCGCATTGCAATACGGACAATTTTTCAACTTCTGAACATCGAAACTGATGGTGTTATTACACATGGGACATTCCGTAATAATCATTCCGATAACTTTGCCTGTTTGCTTGACTCGTACAGGTTTCGTGGAAGATTTCACCATGGTTCTCCTTGCTGTTGAAGTTAAAAGTTTCGCATTACAAAATATACTTATTTATTTTTTCCATTCCAAGTCATTTGTTCGTCCCCTCTCCTTTTTCATCCCCCTTTTGACCTGTTTTTTTCCTCAGACGAATCGACCAAGGCTAATCGAATCACTTCGTCCATTTCCTTGACAAAATGGATCGTCATTTCCTTGAGTACCTTCTCCGGAATTTCCTGGATATCCTCCCTGTTTTTTTCGGGCAGAATAACGTTCTTGATCCCGACGCGATGCGCTGCAAGGACTTTTTCCTTGACGCCGCCGATCGGAAGCACCGCGCCTCGAAGCGTTATTTCGCCGGTCATGGCAATATCGTTTCGGACCCTGGTGTCGGTTAAAAGAGATGTAAGCGAGACAAGCATCGTCACACCGGCGGACGGACCGTCTTTCGGGATGGCTCCCGCGGGAACGTGCACGTGAATATCATACTTTTCGAGGAAGTTCTCATCAATGCCCAGTTCCTCCGCGTGAGAAGCGATGTAGCTCAGCGCCGCTTGCACCGACTCCTTCATTACTTCTCCCAATTGCCCGGTGACAATGAGTTTTCCTTTTCCTTTCATCTTGGTGGATTCGATAAACAGGATGTCTCCACCGACCGGTGTCCAAGCCAATCCCGTCGCTATTCCAGGTTTGTTGATGCGCTCGGCAAGCTCGGGATAGTACCGGCGGGATGTAATGAAATCGGGAAGGCTTTCCACGGTTACCACGACCTTCTCGATCTCCCCTTCCGCAATGCGCCGAGCCACTCCGCGACAGACATCGGCAATTTTACGCTCCAGGTTACGCACCCCCGACTCCCTCGTGTAGCGATCGATGATCGCTTCGATGGTTTCGGTAGGAAATTCGATCTGATCCTCGGTGAGACCATGTTCTTCGAGCTGCTTCGGGATGAGGTGCCGCTTGGCAATCTGAATCTTTTCCTCCAGGATGTAACTTGGAATCTCGATGATTTCCATTCGATCCCTCAAGGCGGGGGGAATCGGCTCGATCATGTTGGCGGTCGCGATGAACAGGACTTTCGAAAGATCGAAAGGTACTTCAAGGTAGTGGTCACTGAAGGCGGAATTCTGTTCCGGATCCAACACTTCGAGCAAGGCCGAAGACGGATCGCCGCGAAAATCCATGCCGATCTTGTCAATTTCATCAAGAACCAGGACAGGATTGTTCGAACCCGCTTTCTTGATGCTCTGGATGACGCGTCCGGGAAGCGCGCCGATGTACGTCCTCCGGTGCCCCCGTATTTCCGCTTCATCCCGGATACCACCGAGAGAAAACCGCACGTACCTGCGCCCAAGCGCCTTGGCAATGGATTGCCCCAGCGATGTCTTACCTACACCAGGTGGCCCTACAAAGCAGAGAATGGGCCCACGCATATCTTTTTTCAACTTGCGTACGGCCAGGTATTCAAGAATGCGGTTCTTGACTTTCTCCAGGCCAAAATGATCTTTATCAAGCTGTTCCTTGGCCGCCTTGATATCGAGGTTATCCTCCGTGGATTTTGACCACGGCATCTCGACCAACCAGTCCAGATACGTCCGGGCAACCATGTATTCCGCGGTTGCGGGGTTCATCATGCGCAAACGATTCAGTTCCTTTTCCGCGACACTTTTCACTTCCTCCGGCATCCCCGCCTTCTGTAACCGCTTCTCAAGGTCATCTATTTCTACGCTTTCCGTGTCTTCGCCGAGTTCCTTTTTAATAGCACGAAGCTGCTCTCTCAGGAAGTACTCCCGTTGATTCCGGTTGATGCTGTCCTGCACTTCATTCTGTATTTTCTGACTGAGCTGAAGCCGCTGGATCTTCCCGGTCAGAGCCACCGCAACCTTTTTCAACCGTTCCTTGAAATCCGTAATTTCCAGGAGTTCCTGTTTTTCCGGGATCGGAATATCGACAAGGGCGGAGACAAGATTTGTAAATGTCGTCACTTGTTCGGTATTCATCACAAGGGAAAGTTGCTCGGGGTTGAACTCCGGCAGCAAGTCAGAGAGCTGCTTGAAAAGGTTCCTGATATTCTGAACAAGCGGAGCAATTTCGAGATCGTTGGGATCGGGCTCTGTTTCGTCAATCTTCCGAACAGAAGCATAGAGGTAGGGCTCTTCCTGGATGATCGCGATGACTTCCGCCCGGTAATTTCCCTGGACAACAACGCTTTTCGATCCGTCCGGCATGGTGTATATTTTAATGATGCGTACAACCGTCCCCACTGAGTACAAGTCCTCCTTTTTGGGGAGATCAACCGTGGCGTCTTTCTGGGTTAAAACGAGAACCGAACTGTGATCCCGGTAGGCCTCCTCGATCAGTCGAATGGAACTCGGACGTCCAACGAACAAGGGCATCATTTGCCCCGGGAAAAAAACGACGTTCCGAAGCGGAAGCACCGGCATTCCGTCAACGTTTGTAAGCAGATCGTAATCCGCGCGCTCTTGAACTTTATTCTCTGTCATAGTCTCTTACTGATACCTGTACTTAAATATACCGTAAAAACCAGCTCCTTACATCATAATGAATCTACAATGATAATGCCGAAAAAAACACGTTCATTTCGCCAGTATTTTCATTTTTTTTCGACAATTTTTCCGGTAGTGTATAATTATTGACATGTTGTCAGTCGATTGTACATTTCGTCAAACATAGTTCCGTTGATGTCAGTTATTCGAACACACCTGTAATTTGAACCCACGATGCCATATCTTACGTCAAGCCTGGTTCAGGTCCATGTCTTTCGAAGAAAAACTTCGGGTCTTCACGAGTACTTGTTGCTCAAACGCTCGAAGACCGATACTCTGTACCCCGGCATCTGGCAAGTGGTGACGGGCACTATTGAGGGGGACGAGTCGGCAATCGACGCAGCTAAGCGGGAAGTGCGGGAGGAGACCGGCCTCGCACCTCTCGGGATCGTGGTTGTCCCATACGTAGCTTCTTTTTATAACCCCGTGATTGATTCCATCGAACTTGTCCCCGTCTTTGCCGTTGAAGTGCATCCGTCAGGCAAGGTACGGCTTTCGAAAGAGCACGAGAGATACCTATGGCTCCCATACGAGTATGCCAAGGCCCGACTCACGATCCCAGCACATGTAGCTGCACTGGAGTTCCTGGAGGGAATGACAGGGAACGACGAGAGCAGGAACCCGTTTTCACAACCCGGTTAGAACCGTGTTTGCCTCTGTTTGTTTTGATATGTAAGTTTCAACTACGATCGTTAGATCGACACTTCACGACACAACTCTTTACCCAATCCGTCAAGGAGCTGATAATGTCTCAACGATACTTCCGTGGTCTTCTGGCGCTGGTTATTGCAGCCCTTCTTGCAACTGCCGGCGCTTGTTCTTTCACCACAGCGCACGTCGCGGAAGCCTACATGTGCCTGAGCGTTGATGATCAAAGCAAACCTATCGTAAAGGCCGACAAATTCCCTACATACCAGTGGCTTATTCATTGCAGCGCTTCCATCGCAAATGTACCATCCAGTACAACCGTTAAAGCCGTCTGGTCCAAAGTCGGGGAAGGAGAAAATGACGACGAACAAATCGTCGATACGGAGATCGAGATCGACAAGGACAGCTGGATTGATTTTACTTTTCGTACGCCGATCACGGGGCTTCCCGCGGGGAAATACAAGGTCGATCTCTACGTCCAGGATAAGCTTGACAGAACACTGACCTTCACGACATACGAAGATATTCCCGATTCGTATATCGCCACGGCAGTACTGGCTACGGCGGTTGATGAATACAATCGCCCGAGCAGGCCCGTTCAGTTCTTTACCCCCGACACCCCCGTCCTGCACTGCGCCACCCAGGTCGTACTGCCACAGGATGGAAAAGCAAACATCAACGCGCAATGGTATCAGTTACTTGATGATAAAGTGCTCCTGATCAGCGAGTCTCCCGTGGAGATGGACCACGCCGGGTGGATCGATTTCACACTGACCCCGTCAGAGGAGGGATTACCCAAAGGCATGTATCGCATCGTCATTCTCGTGGATGGGAAGCCGGTGAAGTCGGGTGATTTTGCGGTTAGAGACGCTCAGTTGTAATTCGTCCGATAACAACACGCCAGATTTTGAACGTTGACCGTGTGGGTGCGGGTTTTACCGCTCGACGGAATTTCCTGAAGTTACGTGAATCAATCGGGGTGACGAGGCCGATGCGTACACCACGACGTGATACCATGTCGGCAAACCTGCCATTCCGGGAATCGAACGAGAAAACAGCGCATTCGAACTGATGGAACTGAACACATCCATATCAAAACTGGCCCTGCAGACCGTGCGCACGTTCATCCATGCGGATTCGTATCTCGCCGCCTATCCTGTTGGGACAAAGGGTATTATACATATGCTTGTCCTGCGACCTAATGAACCGTGGGTTCATCTTGATGTGCAATTGGAAAATCCTCTTTCTACGGATGGTGTTCTTACCCCTCTTTTCGATAACCGGGAATTCGCCAGGATTGCGTTTGAGACAATTTTCAAACGAACGGATATCCGGCATATAAGCCGTGTTATTTCAATCTCCGGTATGATGTCGAACGAGACGGTTACCATTTCCGCCGTTCGCTGGAATTCGCCCCCCCCTTTTTCTTCCCAAGAGGAGGCATTGCTGAAAGCGGTTACCAGGAGTTTTTCCAACTCCGTCTCCTTGCTCACAGGTGATGGAGTAATCGATGAATATGGTTCGACTGCCGATTACGCGAACCTGTTCGAGGATTACTCGATCAATTCAAGCCCCTTGATGCTGAAAGTGTGTGAGCTGTTCGGCCGGGCAAAATCCAGCACTGCCAATATTCTCATCCAGGGCGAGGCGGGAACCGGAAAGCAATGGATGGCACAGGTTATTCACAAGCAAGGCCCATACTGCCTGGAGCCGTTCATTGTAATCAATTGCGATTCGATGAAGCATGATGATATCGAACGGCATCTTTGCGATCTGGGAAAGATCAAGACCACGGGCGATAGTTCCACGCATGCACTCCGAACCATCCGAACGTTGTACTTAAGCGACATAAACGCCCTTCCCTCCCGGCTCCAGGTTCTTCTTTACGAGCGACTTCTTCACCAACAAAGCGTCGATCCGCTTTCTGCTTCCCGCGACCATCTCCCGGTACGCGTAATCGCCTCGAGCCGGATCGATATTCGCACCCTTGTCGCGAAGGGTGAATTCAGGGAGGATTTATTCTACCTCGTAAACGTCATCCCCATTTACCTGCCCCCACTGCGAAAAAGAAAAGATGATCTGCCAGGGCTCATCAGTTATTTTATCACATTGTTGAGCAAGCGATACCGCAAGGAAATCTCCGGGATCGACGGACGATGCCTGACCGCAATGCTACGATATCGTTGGCCAGGAAACCTGCTGGAATTGGAAGCCGTTCTTGCCCGTGCCATTGTACTTGCGCACAACCCGATACTCGATATCGAAACCCTCCCCGACGAGATTGCACACGAAGCTCAAAAAAACCAGAAGGGGGAAATTCTAAAAACGGCGGGCGATTTGTCGCTGGCGCAGATTGAAAGAAAAATCGTCTTGGAAGCACTGAAGGAATGCCACGGAAACCAGAGCGCTGCTGCCCGGCTTTTGAAAATATCGCGCGACAACCTTCGCTATCGGCTAAAAAAATACACGATTCGAAAAGACGAATACCTTGATTAGCCCCCAGTTTTGAAAAAGAAAATTTCATCCCTTGATTCCGGAAGGGAAAATTTGTAGAATTTATGTTGTCGATGGTTGCACAATACAGTCTGCCGAGCGGGACAGTCGGCATTGATTTCCGGCATAAACAATGAAAAGAGTTTTAACATACGACGAAGAGGGCAACCTGAGCGATCGGGAGAAGCAGGTGCTCCAGCAAATCATCCATTCATACGTCCTGAGCGCTCGGCCGGTGGGTTCGCGTTATATTTCAAAACACAGCGACCTGGGATTAAGCCCCGCGTCCATCCGGAATATCATGGCCGAATTGGAGGAGCGCGGGTTCATCGATCATCCGCACACGTCCTCGGGCAGAATCCCCACGGACAAGGGATACCGGTATTACGTGGATACACTCATGCAAATAGACCGGTTGACCGGCAAGGAAAAAGCCATCATCCGAAAGGTCGTCAAAAAGAACACCGAGGCGAAACTGGCTGAGATATTAAAAGATTCCAACAAAATCCTCAGCTATATTTCGCATCTGCTTGCCGTGATTTCTCTTCCACGCATCCAGACGGGAAAACTTAACCGAATCGATCTCATCCCCCTCAGTTCGAACCGGATCATGATCATTCTAGCCATTGAATCGGGGCTAGTAAAAACGATGCAGTTCGAGCTGAATTGCGTCATCAACCAACGCCAGTTGAATGACATCACCTCGTTTCTCAACAGTCGCTTGGCCGGCTTGACTCTGAAGGAAATTCGGGAAACCCTGATCGAACGGGTTAAAACAGCGGCAAATGAAAAGACCGGAATCATCAGGTTGTTTATCGACCGCGCTCAAAACCTTTTCTCCGACACCTTGGATCGCAACCAGGTTATCATCAATGGCGTGAAATCCATCATCGACCAACCGGAATTCGAAAAAGCGGAGAACTTGAGAAGTATCATCGAGCTCGTTGAGGACGAACAAGTCATCATTCACGTGCTTGAATCTCAACAACAACAGCAAGAATCAAACACCGTTTCCATCACCATCGGCGTGGAAAACGAAGAATACAGAATGAAGGATTACAGTTTTATCTCGACCCGGTACAATTTCGGTAATGTAAGCGGAACAGTTGGGGTTATTGGTCCGAAACGTATGAATTACTCAAAACTTGTTGCACTTGTCGATTACCTTGGATCCACCATATCGAAATTTCATCAATAACCAACAGGACGAACCACTTCATGAGCAGAAAAGACCTCGATTCACATGGCACCCATGGGAACAAAAAATACCCCGATTCCAAGGAAACCACGGAAATCCCGATCGAGCAAAAGGAACGTAGTGAACACGAGCGTTCCGACACCGATCTCGTAACTCAAATAGCGCAATTGAAAGAGCAGGTATTACGAAAAGCAGCGGAATTCGAAAATTATAAAAAACGCACCGAGGAGACGATAGCCTCGCTGGCGAAGACCGCCAACGAAGGGCTCATCCTGGAATTACTCAGCGTGATCGATGATTTCGATCGCTCGTTGAAAGCGGGAAAGGAGCACGCGGATCTGGAATCCTTTTACGAAGGAGTATTCCTCGTGCGAAACAAACTTATGAAAATCCTGGAAGGACGGGGTTTAAAACCTATCGAATCCGTGGGTAAACCGTTCGATATCGAGTACCACCACGCAATGATGCAAGTGCCCCGCGATGATGTAGCACCTGACATGGTGGTCGAGGAGCTGGAGAAGGGCTACCTGATTAACGATAAAGTCTTGCGCCACGCAAAGGTCATCGTCTCGAAACAGCCTGAAGACGAAATTCAGAAACCAGACGATGCCACCCCCGTGGAAACGTCGCAATAAGACACCGGAGCCCGATGACTCAGAAACGCGACTATTACGACATCCTGGGCGTATCCAGAAATGCATCACAGGATGAAATAAAATCCGCTTATCGAAAACTGGCGCTGAAATTCCACCCGGATCGTAACCCAGGCGATAAAAACGCGGAGGAGAACTTCAAGGAAGCGGCGGAAGCGTACGAAGTGCTCAGCGATCCCGATAAACGCCGGCGCTACGACCAGTTCGGTTTCAACGGACTGGGCTCGCAAGATTTTGCCGATTTTCAGAATATTCACGATATCTTTCGGCACTTTGGGGATATCTTTGGTGGCATGGGGGGGAGCATTTTCGACGAGATATTCGGTACGGGCAGAGGTAAAACCGGCCGGTCATCACACCGCGCACCGGGGTCAGATCTCAAGGTTACCATTGATCTGTCCCTGGAAGAGATCGCAACTGGTGTCGAAAAAACGCTGAAAATCAAACGCTGGGGAAAATGCAAAAAATGCCAGGGACGCGGCGCGGCCTCCAGCAATGGCTTTACGACATGCGCAACGTGCAAGGGCGCCGGTGAAATCCGACAGGTCACCCGATCGATGTTCGGGCAATTCGTAAACATTGCAGTGTGCCCACAATGCCAAGGCGAAGGCATGATCATTAACGATCCATGCAAAGCCTGCTCGGGAGAAGGAAGGGTCCGCGAAGAAGCAACGGTCACCGTCCAAATCCCGGCCGGTGTGTCGGAAGGCAATTACATTCCCCTCCGGGGAGAGGGGAATGCCGGTCGACGAGGCGCTCCGGCGGGAGACGTCCTGGTGGTTATCCGGGAAAAGGAGCATCCGGTCTTTACCCGCGATGAAGACGACGTGTATATCGATCTGACCATCAGTTACGCCGACGCCGTTCTCGGTACGGAGGTGGAGATTCCCACCCTTACCGGCCACGCGCTGCTGAAAATCGAACCGGGAACGCCTTCAAGCACCATTCTTCGCATGCGCGAAAAAGGCATTCCGCATCTCAACGGCTATGGGCGCGGCGACCAATTGGTTCGCATCAACATTTATGTTCCCAAGAAGATTTCTTCCAAGGACAAGGAATTATTGAAACAGATGGCCAAGTCTTCCGGATTCAAGCCAACTGAATTCAAAAGACAGCACAATATATTCGCGAAAGTTGCGAACGTGTTTTCTTAGGCTGTTCGCATCCTTTCGATCCGGACTTCACCGCAGGAGGCAGAACGATGGTAACGCGCTTGTTTGAATCCTTGAAATCGTTTCTCCGTCGTGTTGGTTTTACGCGGGAAGAGCAGAACGTACTGTTGTTCTTCATCGCCCTGGTCATGATCGGAAGTGGTTACCGGCTTGTCGAACGCTGGTCGGCACCGGATCCAGGAAATTTTGCGAGGGAATACCAAATCGCGGAAAGTCTTTTTCACCACATCCCGGGTCCATCTTCGCAACTCGTAACTTCCTCCTTTTCAAGTACCAATAACCAATACGATTCTTTGAAACCACGCAAGAAGAAACACGAATCCGCTTCCGCATTGCAACCTCACAGCATCAACATCAACACTGCCCGCCAGAACGAGCTGGAGGCTCTCCCCGGTATTGGCCCCGTTACCGCAAAAAAGATAATCCGGTTTCGTGAACAAGTTGGTCGTTTCAAAAAACCTTCGGATATTAAGAAAGTGAAGGGGATTGGAGACAAGAAATTCAAGAAAATAGAGCCTTTTATCACGACCAAATAATGTCGCTTTCGGCTCGATCAGCCTTAGCACATTCCTGATCGTTGGAGGAATCATGCCACATAAGCAGCCTTTCGGCATTGTCGATTATGTCTTAATCGTTGTTATCATCGCCCTCACCGGGCTTCTCATTTACATCATCTATAAACCATCCGCGGAACTCACAAGGCAGGAAGACCTGAAATGGGAATCGCGAGCTCGCATGACACACCTGCGCACGGCGGAACTTCAATATTACCACAGGAACAAGGACTACCTGTCCGATATTGATTCTCTCCTGATTTTCATCCGAGATTCGATATCCACGCAGCAACGCGACAGCTTGTTTCCAAAACTCTACACGGGGCCGTTCGTCATCGATTCCCTGCGGCATTCTCCCCGTTCTCTCCAACCTTACATTATCATGGTGGACGACACCTCGTCCAAAGTGCCTCGTTACCGTATTGAGGATCCCGACGGCTATGGTTACATCAGCAGCCTTGATGATCCCACTGAGCACAATAAAGCAAGCTGGGAACAATGAACCCCGGCGTGTCGCAATAAATGGCTCTTTCTCATCATGTTGGACTTGAAATAGCAGAAGGTGAGTTTCGCCTTGCTGAACTGCGTTTCACCGGCGGTTATCCTTACGTTGTGCGCGTTGACTGGTGTAAAACCGAGTTAAACTACGGGAGCCATCTCCTCCACGAGGCGCCCTTCGACAGCAACGTGGCAAAATCTTTCATCCGCGACCTGACCCTGCTTTTCCGCCGAATGCCGGTTTTTTCCTCGAGTATTACCATCAGCATCCCGGCCCACGTTCCGTTTCTCGCGACCATTCCCCTGGATGCACGACTCAGCCCGGAAGCGCAAAAAGAACATTTACGATGGGAAGCATCGAAGCTATCCGCCTTTGGCAACGGCACTCATCTCCGCGTTCTTTCGCAGGAGCTGTTCACGACTCCCCAGGCGCAATATCACGTCGTTGTCGGTATTCCGGAAAAAACCATTCAATTCCTCATCACAACATGCGCCCTTTTAACGCTGGACGTCCGCGTCGTTGACATCTCGCATTTCACGTGCGAGTATGCCATTCAAAAAATGAACGTCAATACGAGCCATGAAGTCTTTGCCGTCCTGGGTATGCACCAGAAATACTTTACTCTCGGACTGTACGATCACGGAAACTACCGTGGTTTTAAAACCGGCGCCGTCACCAGCCGCGATCAATATCTCCCGCAGGTCCTCCATGCAATCCACGAATTGATGTCACCGTTTAAAAACATCGCGCTGCAAGAGCTCTTTGTGTATGGACCCGCTTCGACCTCATCCTATATCCAGACATTGCAATCACTTCTAAACATAGACATCATCCGCCCTGCTCCGTTGGAACAATTGCCTCTGGCAACCAACCAGGCCGTACCGGGGACACGGAATTTCTCTCCTGATTACTTCACCTCGGCAATCGGAGCAGCGCTTCGGTTTGACAGTTGAGAATCATTGCCGGTCGGTTCCACGGACGCACTCTTAAAACACCTTCCTTCGGCGGCATTCGTCCGACTTCTAATCGCGTCAAGGAAAACATGTTCAACTTGCTGGCAGCCCGGGTGGATATCACGGACGTGGACGTGCTGGACCTCTTTGCAGGCACGGGGAACCTTGGATTGGAAGCCCTGAGCCGCGGCGCCGCCCGAGCGACATTCGTCGAGAGAACCAGAAAGGTCGTTTGGATCTTACGAGAAAATATCGATCGGCTTGCAGTTCATTCCATTTGCAACGTAATTCAGAAACCGGTAGAATCGTATTTACGAGAAGCGGTTCACTCGTATGATATTATTTTTGCCGATCCACCGTACGATTATGAAAGAATCGAATTCCTCGTGTCCCACATGAAAAACGTCGCCAGGACCGACACGATGTGGCTCCTCGAACATAGTGCCGATATCAGCATACCAAAATTTCCTGGCTGGCGGCGGGAAGCACAAAGGATTTATGGCAGTACGGCCGTTTCCATGTTTCGCTTTACCGGATTGAAGGAGGAGAGATGAAAACCGCGATCTATCCCGGGACTTTTGATCCTATTACAAATGGACACCTCGATGTTATCGAGCGTGCGAGAGACTTGTTCGACGTCGTCATCGTAACAGTCGCAACCAATACCGCCAAGACCCCGGTGTTTTCCATCGAGGAGCGCCTTGAACTTGTCCGCGGCGCCGTCGAGAAATATTCCAACGTACGCGTCGATACATTTTCGGGATTGCTTGTTGACTACGCCCGCCAGGTAAAGGCCCAGATCATCATCCGCGGTTTGCGGGCCATAACGGATTTCGACTACGAGTTCCAGATGGCGTTGGTCAACCGCAAACTGGACCAGGACATAACGACAGTTTTCCTCATGCCCCATGAGAAATACACTTATCTCAATTCAACGATCATTCGCGAGCTTGCCCAATTGCACGGAGAATACCGTGACTTCGTACCCGAAAACGTACACGTGGCGCTTCAACAGCGTTTCCCAAGAAAGTAATCCCATCCCCTTGATTTTTTTTAGAAAATCCTGTAAACTACAGTTTCGTATGAAGATTTGATTTTCATGTATCACCCAGCAGAGGGTAACAATGCCGACGTATGATTATAAATGCCAACATTGCGAATACCAGTTTGAAAGCTTTCAATCCATCACTGCCGACGCTTTGTCGAAGTGCCCTCAATGCGGTCGACCGGAACTGAAAAGATTAATTGGAACAGGCGCCGGTATGATATTCAAGGGCAGTGGATTTTACATCACGGATTATAAACGAAACGGCAACGGTTCGGGAGTCAATTCGGGAAATTCGTCTTCCTCCTCTTCGGATTCTAAAAAAGCAAGCACGGAAAAGAAAGATCAGGCTCCATCGAGCGACTGATTTCCCATTGTATCAATTCCTCGTTCAAGGCCGAACTTCCAAGTTCGGCTTTTTCATTCTCCAAGCAACCTGTTCAGTTCCCCGTAAACATGTTCGGCCGATAAGGACTTCATGCAGATATGTGACTTGATGGGACACGAACGTCCCCCATGTATTGCGCATGGAGCACATGACAAACCATCCAAGCTGACAATCCGGTACCGGGTTTTCCACGGGGTAAATCCAAAACTCGGTGAAGTCGGTCCATAAATTTCCACCACCGGTGTTTCCATGGCCGAAGCAATATGAACAGGTGCGCTGTCGTTGCTGACCAGCGCGCTTGCACGCTCAATAATCACCGCGGATTCGAGCCACGACAACCGACCCGAAAGATTGACGGGTTTATCCTGCGCCAGTGAACGCACTCGTGCACAAATCTCCTTGTCCATTTCCCCACCAAGTAAAACGACCTGATATCCATCCGCCAGGATCCTCACGGCAAGTTCAGCATACCCTTCCACCGTCCAGCGTTTCGTGTACCACACAGAGCCAGGAGCAATGCATACGTATTCATGAGCAATTCCCGCCCGATGTAGTAGCTCGTCGGCCGCGCTGTAATCTCGCTCATCGGGATACAATTTCGGTCTTTTTGACCAAGGTGGAATCTCCAAAGGAGAAAGCAGACAAAGATTCCGGGCGATCTCATGCCAGCCTTTTCCGTATTTCTCATGGTGGGTATACAGAACACCGCCGGCTGAACGATCGAACGATATGCGAGTGTGTGCGCCAGTCGCATACGAGAGCATGGCCGATCGAAAAGAACGGTGTGGCGATACTACAACATCGTACTGCTTTTCCCGAAGAATTCGTCGCAATTTGTTCAAACCGCTCAACGAGCGGTCGCTGTGTTTATCGTACGTGATAACCCCGGATATGTCAGGGTGGTTATCAAGAAGCGATGAAACACCGGGAATGCAAAGAACGTCCACGCATGTATCGGTCTCGTGGTGTGCCAAAGACTGAATCAGCGGCAAGGTTAAGACCAAGTCCCCGGCAAAAGCAGTCTGAATAACCAGTGTTTTCATGCGCGCTGGAGAGGCTCAATGATCCGGTAGATGATGCTTCCATCGCCGATGCTGCCACAGCCATTGACCAGGATATTGGGAGATAACGCGCTCCAAAGCTTTAACATGACGTTCGGTCAAAACCGCAATATTGTCGGAGGAACATTCTACCAGGTCGTCATACACAAGCTCCTCGAACCAGACACGATAATGGTAGTCTTTTTGCCGTGCACAGTAACACATGAGGATGGGAGCCCTCGTTTTTAAGGCCATGACGGCGGGTCCCTCGAACGTCGCCGCGGGACGGCCGAAAAAGTTTACATAGATCGATTCCCGTGGCGCGCTTTGGTCTGCCAACAACGCTACCGACTCGTTGTTCGATAACGCCCGTAGTATCGACCGCGCAGCTATTCGCATATCAACAACCCGGTTACCGCTGCTCGTCCGCAGTTCGTTTACAAGATCCCGTACCCTGGGATTATTCTGCGAGTGAACAACCATCATGTACGAAAACCCGAGCAGTTTCCCAACACCGAAAGCCATCAATTCCCAGTTGCCCATATGGCCTGATAGTAAGAGTACCCCATGATTCTCTCGTTGCTTCCTTTCAACCAGTTCAGGATTCTCGATGTACAGTTCACGGGAAAGGATGTCCCTGGTAAATCTGGGGATCCACAACATTTCCAGAATGCTGATAGCAAGGCTGATATACGACTCCCGGGCGATTTGTTTTATCCGTTTGGATGAATGCTGTGGAAAGGCAATGGAGAGATTTTCTATCGTTACAGCCCGGCGAATGCGAATACCGTGAAAGAATACGTATCCCAAAACCACACCGAATCCGCGAACCACCCTGAGCGGCAACAGTCGTACAAGAGAAGCAATCCCCTTGAAAATATAATATTCCAGTATGTGTTTCACGGGCGGGAACCGAGGCGACGGACTACATCAAAAATCCGTCCGGATATAGCGCTGCCAGTTGGGGTCGTGAATTTCTTCTCGCAGGGTAGAATGGACTAATTCGTAGTTCGCGAAACCGGTCCGATCCACAAAGATAAATACAACACCGCCCTGCAAATTATCGTAGGTCCAGGTCTGGTACGGCCTGGTATCACTTCCGGCTGCCGTTCGATCAATCGCACTGGGCGGACCGTAAAGAATATATACTCTGCCTTGGTCGGAAAGATATCCTCTGCGATAGGCCGTGCGGAACTGCTTATTGGCCTCGTCGACTCGTTTCATATATTCTTCTTTATATTCATTGCGAGGAGTATCCGGAGTCGGATCGCGGCGTTTCCAGAATTCCGTCATGAATTTCCGCTTGGCCTCCGCACCTTTCAATTCTTTGAATTGTTCTTTTTCCGTCTTGGTCGAAATATACTGGGTCATGTCGAAAAGCTCATCGAGCTCGTCTTCCGCCAGGTCCGCGTACACCGGATCTATACTCTGTCCCTGCACAAACATCTGCGTAGAATCCGGCTCGATATCCGGGTTGTATATGAAGAACTTCTTCGTTCGCGATATCAAAGTTTTCCCTGATGTATCGGAAATACTGACAATCAAGGTGTAAATATCCGAAGGCAGCTTCCTGACATTCAATGCGCCAACTTCAACCAGCGCCCGGTACCCCGAAGGACGTTGCCGTTCCTGC